>DBTK01000025.1:39716-70732 GCA_002307015.1 Spirochaetaceae bacterium UBA1318 | reverse complement strand
AGTGCCCGCGTTTGTTCTTTTTGATCTCGTAGGCCAGTTCCCGCTCGTTCATATCGTCTTCCTTGACGATGGTTGCGTTCTGCTTCGCGAGCTCTGCCTTTACGGCTTCCGTCCCCTCTTTGATGACATCTTCTTTGGCGGGGAAAATAACCGTCAATTCATATTTCCGCATGAGTCCTCCCTCTGGACATTAATGATCCGCCCACCAAGGAGCGGATAAAGAGGCTAAATTACTATAGCATATAGAAAAGTAATTTGTCAAGTAAACGCCTCCCGAAGCCGACATTATACCGGAGATTTCAATGTCAAAGAAAATTCATTTCGAAGACGATCTGTACTTCCTGACCGCCTCCATCAAGACCCTGCAGAATGGGATGTCTCTCGAGATTGATCCCGATTATTTCATCGATCGCGTCGTAGAGGATATTTTTTTCATCGATACAACCCTCGATTCCCTCTATGCCTCCCTCAAGGAAAACGAGCACCTCCTCGGCCGTTCCGAGTACCTGAGGCGAACCCTTTCGATCAAGCGGGGCTACGCCGAATTCCTCGGAAAGCTCCTGACCAAGGAACTTCCCTTCGGGGTCCACCTCGAGCCCTTTTTCGAGAAGCTCAAGGGCATGAGGGACCGCCAGCTCCGGGACATCAACGAGATTTTCGGCATCATCGCCATCGCCGGGGTCGGAGAGACGGGCGATTCCGACATCGTGTCGAGCGACGAACTGACCGAGCTCTTCCGTCCCGCCGGCGACGAAACCGAAAAAATGTGATAGCCTTTCCCCATGGAATGCTTCGACTGCGTAATCGTCGGGACCGGCCCCGCCGGCCTCGGCGCAGCCTTCGCCCTGACCGATTCCCGCCCCGGCCTCTCCGTGCTGATGATCGAAAAGGAGAAGGTCTCGACTGGCGGCCTGCGGAACGACTGCAAGATGAACTTTTCATACCCCATCGGCTTCCCCCGCGACGTCTGGGAAAAGGACGAGGCTGAGCGCTACCTCGAGCTTCTCATCGACCGCCTCAAGCCCGACATCATGGAAAAGTACAACCTCGACGTCTACCGGAACCGGGCCGAGAAGATCGGCGCCCAGCTCCTCTACATCCGCCAGGCCCACCTCGGCACCGACGGCGGCATCAGGCTCATCAGGGCCCTGACGCAGGAGCTTCGCGAGCGTGAAGTCGCCATCTCCCTGGAGGAGAAGGTGATTTCGGTCGACGGGGTGCGGAAGGTCCTGACGACGGACCGGCGCGAGATCGGCTACAGGAACCTGGTCGTCGCCCCGGGGCGGGGCGGGTTCAGCTTCCTCCAGGACCTCATGAACCACCTCGGCATCTCCTTCACGGACAACAGCATCGACGTCGGAATCCGGGTCGAGACGAAGGAGGAGCGCTATCCGGTCGTCAGGGACTACTACGACCCCAAGTTCCTCTTCCCCGAAAGCGTGAGGACATTCTGCACCAATTCGGGAAGCGCCCACGTCGTCCAGGAGAAGTACCAGACCTCGGACGGGGTGCCCTACTACAGCATCAACGGCCACGCCTATTCGGAGACCTCGACCAGGAACAGCCTCGTCAATTTCGCCATCCTCCGCAGCGTCACCCTCACCGAGCCCCTCGCGAGCGGCCAGCGCTTCGCCGAGATGCTCGGCATCCAGGCCATGCTCATCGGGGGGGGCCATCCGATCATGCAGCGGGTCGGGGACTTCAGGCTCGGGAAGCGTTCCACGCGGGAGCATTTCTCCGACGACCTCTACGACTTCGAACCGACCCTCCCCTCCTGCACCCCCGGCGACATCAGCCTGGCGATGCCCTCGAAGTTCCTCAGGTCCATCTGGAAGAGCCTCAAGCTCCTCGACACGGTCGTACCGGGGATCCTCCACCCGAGCACGGTGATGTACTATCCCGAGATCAAGCTCTACGCGAATAAGCCCAGATTCATCGACGCCCATTTCCAGGCTTCCCCCGGCATCTACCTGATCGGGGACGGCGCGGGGACGAGCCGGGGCATCACGGGGGCGTGGGCGAGCGGGATGAGGGCGGCGGAGGGAATCCTCGCCCGAACATGATCGGGTATGATGAAAGCCCCCGTTCAATCGAACGGGGGCCTTTTTTTTGCGGATGCAGCGAGGATTAGATCTCGGGTGCGTTGGCCAGGAGGTAGGTCTCGGCTTCCTTCGACCAGAGGAGGTTGCTCTTCTGGGTGATCTCGGCGAGGCGCGCGTAGAAGGGATCGGTCTTGCCCTTCTCGGCGAAGTCGGCGATGGCGACGAGGGGAAGCTTCTTGTTCGTGTAGATGAGCTTCTTGCCGCCCGGAATCTCGGGAAGACGCAAGACCGCGTCGGCCGCCGAATCGAGGCCGCCCACGTGGGTGATCATCATGACGGGGTTGATGGTCCCCTCAGCCATGAGCTTGAGGGATTCCTTCATGTCGTCCGTGTTCCCGCCCGAGGTTCCCACGAGGTGGTGGGATTCGTAGTGCACGTTGTAGAAGTTGAGCATGGCGGAGAAATTCGGATCGGTGGGGCCGGCGAAGAAGTTGAGGCAGCCGTCGTGGCCCAGGAGCTTGTCAGCCATCTCGACGACGGGCTTGACCGGGGCGTAGACGAACACGTCGTCGAATTTCTTGCCGCCGTTCAGGGCCTCGAGGTGGGCGACGGGATCGGCGATGTCCTTCGTGTTGACGTAGTGGAGCTCGACGCCGTTTTTCTTCGCGTCGGCGACGGTCAGGATCGAGGCGGCCCGATCGAGCCTCACCTGGTCGATGTCCGTGACGACGACGAGGCTCGGGCGCCTCGTGGGATTGTGGATCGCGTAGTCGATCGCGCCCATGCCCATGGGGCCGGCCGCGGCGAGGAGGACCAGGGATCCGTCCTTGACGATGCCCATGTCGTGGTCGTAGGAGCCGCCCTTCGTGTGGTACTGGGCGTGGAAGGCGCCGACGATGCAGGAAACCGGCTCGGAGAGGGAGCCTAGGTAGTAGACGTCCGCCTTGTACTCGAGCAGGCAGTCGAGCTCCATGACCTCGGCCGGGATCACGATGTAGGTCGCGTCGCCTCCGATGTACTCGTAGGAGTAGCCGGGAGCCCAGAGCGTGCCCTCGTAGTTGAGGGCGGGCTGGATGGAAAACCGCTGGCCGCTTTTGTACTTGCCCTTCCATTTCGAGCCGACCTCGACGATGTCGCCGCAGAACTCGTGGCCGATGATGCAGGGCCGCTTGGCGAGGTCGTAGCGGACGCGCTTGTGCTTGGCGCCCTGGACGGCGAGCTTGTGGCTCGACATGCAGATGCTGTCGGACACGATGCGCGCGAGGATCTCGTTATCCTTGATCTTGGGGAGCTCGAATTCCTCGAGCCTCAGGTCGTTTTCTCCGTAGATTCGTATCGCTTTGGTCTTCATGAAGCCTCCGTTTATCCCGCTTTCGGATAGGTTCTAGTTCAGCATGACCTGGCCGCCGGTCACCGGCAGGGCCTGTCCCGTCTCGTACTTCTGCTCGACGATGTAGAGGAGGGCCCGCATCACGTCCTCTCCCGTGCATCCCCGTTTCATCGGCACCTTGCCCTCGTAGTAGGCCCTGACATCGGCCAGGGTCTTGGCCCCCGGCACCTTCCCGCTTTCGAGGTACTGCACGAACAGTCCCTTCTTCGGGTCGGACCAGAGCGGGCCGTCCAGGAAATTCCCCGGGCAGATCGAGTTCACCTTGATATTATACTCAATGAGTTCGAGTGCAAAGCTCTGGGTAAGCCCGATAGCGCCGAATTTGCTCCCGGCGTAGGCCCCGTTCTTGTTCGAGCCCTCGAGGCCCGACTTGGAGTTGATCTGGACGATGTCGGAATAGTAGCGCCCCGCGGCGAGGTTCTGCAGCCTCATCAGGGGGGCGGCGTGCTTGACCCCGAGGAAGTAGCCGATGTAGTTGACGTTCGTCACGAAGGAAAAATCCTTGAGCTCGGCTTCCATCACGCCGCCGGCCTTGACGATCCCGGCGTTGGACACGAGGAGGTCGAGGCCTCCCGTCTTTTTCGCGACCTCGAGGAACATGGAGCGGACGGAGGCCTCGTCGGTCACGTTCACCGCGACCGGCCAGGTGATCTCGCGTCCGGCCTTGGCGTTGAGCTCGGCCGCGAGGGTCTTGGCGCCGTCGATGTTCATGTCGGCGATGAACACGAGGGAGCCCGAGGCGACGAGGGCCCTCACGATCTCGGCGCCGAAGCCCTGGGCTCCGCCGGTGACGAGGCTCACCTTGTCGCGCACGATCTCGTTCCGCGAGGAACCGGGCTTCGGATGGGTGAGGTGGAAGCTCCCGACCCCGGGATAGCTCACCGACCCGACCGTCCGGGGATCCTTTCCCGTAAGGGCGGCCTTCAGCGCCTCGAGGACGGCCTTTTCTTCGGCCTTTCCGAGGGGTCCCTCGGGAAGGGCCGGCGGCGTAACGGCCAGTTTCCCGGCTTTCTCGTCCGGCGACCAGGAAACGATCGAGCCGCGCTCCCCGTCGAAGCAGAGTCCGCGGAGGAGGGGCCCGACGACGCCGATCAAATCTTCACGCATAGTTTCTCCTTACGAAACCCTCGGGGTCCCTCCGGTCGATCTTCCGTCCGATCTCGGCGTAGCGCCTGATGCGTTCGGGAAGGCTCGAGGAGGCGGACTCGTCCGCGGGGTTGAAAAGGCCGAATCTCCGGCCCTTTCCGGAAAGCTTTTCGTGGGCGACGAGGGCCCACGAGGAATCGATCAGGTACCTGAAATCGGGCAGCAGCACCTCGGGGCAGTTCATCGACTGCCGGGGGCTGTTGATGTCCACGCCCGATATCTCCATGAGGCCGTGCTTTTCGCAGAGCCTTCTCACCCTGAGGAGCTGCTCCCTCGTGTTCCGGGGCGGCATCGAGGTGATCGCCCGGAATCCGATCCTGGCGAGCTCAGGCACGAGGTCGTCCAGGTAGGCGTCCTCGAATTTTTCCGGCTTCTTGTCCCCCGTCGGCGATTCGGCGATGTCGCCGAGGTAGGCGTAGGCCGGGATGGCCCCGATGGAGTTCGCGAAGGCGCAGGCCTCCCCCACCGGGAGGCACTCCGACTCGTCCGGTTGCGTAAAAAAACGGTCGAGCAGGGAACTCTTCAGCAGGCCCAGGAGGTCGTAGCCGTAGTAGGGGTTTTCTGGATCGAGGAGGCGGCTCCGGACGGAACCCGCAACGGCGAGGCCCATCCCCGTTTCCAGGAAGGAGACGAGGGGAAGCCCCCTGCCCGTCTTCAGGATCAGGGCGTCGGAAAGGCGTTTCAGGATGTGGCGCTCGGTCACGCCCCCTCCCTCGGCCGCCTTCGACAGGGGCACGACGTCGAGGTCGTAGTCCATCTTCCCGATGCCCTTGCCCGCGATGAGGGCGTTCAGCGCAGCCACCTGGGCCCGGTTCCGCTTGTCCCTGGCCTTCCGTATCGGGGCGAGGAAGGCGTCGAGGTCGTCGATGGAATCCTCCGGGACGCCGTGGATCGTCATGTAGCAGATGTTCGCCGAGTCCGGGTTGTTCAGCTTGTAGCCGGCGAAGGCCGTCCCGGTGAAGTTCACCCGGATCTCGCAGCCGACGGTCGAGGCGATGCCGATGAGGGCGCATGCGGCCTTCATCTCCCGCGCCGCGGCTATCGAGTCGTGGTCGATGCTTCCCGCCGTCGAGAGCCCCGCGAGCCTCGCCTTGACGGCGGCAAGGGTCGGGGAATAGGGACTGAACGAGTAGCAGGTATGGATGTGGTCGTTCACCTCCTCCGTCAGCGCGGGGAGCGCCGGGGAGGAGGAGAGCCAACCCCTGAGGGCGGCGAGCCTGTCGGCTGCGCCTCCCTCGTTCAGGAAATCAAACTCTCCCATTGAGCCCTTCCTAGACGCCGAGTCTGGATCGGCGATTCATCTCGCCCGTCGTCTGCACCGTTTTCGGGGTGTAGCCGGCCAGGGGCAGGATCCTTTCGTGGATCGTGTCGATGATCCAGTCGTTTTGCGGGAAGAAGGCTTCCTCCATCTCGGCCGCGGGGGTGATGAAGTTCCTGCTCCCGACGACGGCGACCGGCGCGTCCAGGTAGTCGAAGGCGAGCTGGGTCACGTTCGAGGCCACGTTGTGCAGGAAGGAACCGCGTTCGCAGGCGTCCGAGGCCAGGAGGAGCTTGCCGGTCTTCTTGACCGACTCCACGATCTTATCGTAGTTGAGCGGGTTGATGAAGCGGAGGTCGATGACCTCGGCCTCGAGCCCGAACTTCTCCTTTAAAATCTTGGCCACATCCATGGCCTTGTAGAGGGTCGCGCCCAGGGTCGCGATCGTGAGATCCTTGCCCTGGAGCCTGACGGCGGGCTCGCCTTCAGGCGTCTCGTAGTAGCCCTCGGGAACCCCGCCCTTTTCGAAGAGCTCGGCGTAGTCATAGAGGAGCTGGCTTTCGTAGAAAATGACCGGGTCGGTGCCGCGCAGGGCCAGGTTGAGCATGCCCTTCGCGTCGTAGGGCGTGGCCGGGAACATGGCCTTGAGGCCCGGGATGTGAGCGGCGAGGGCGCTCCAGTCCTGGGAATGCTGGGCGCCGTACTTGTTGCCGACCGACACGCGGAGAACGAGGGGCATCTTCAGGATGCCGGCCGACATGGACTGCCACTTCGACATCTGGTTGAATATCTCGTCGCCGGCGCAGCCCATGAAGTCGCAGTACATGAGCTCGACCACGGCCCGGCCGCCGGAGAGGGCGTAGCCGACGCCCGAGCCGACGATGGCCGCCTCGGAAATCGGGGAATTGAAGAATCGCTTGTAGGGCAAAGCCTCGGTGAGGCCGCGGTAGACGGCGAAGGCTCCGCCCCAGTCCCGGTTGTCCTCGCCGTAGGCCACCATGGTGGGGTCGGTGTAGAAGCGGTGGATCATCGCCTCGAAAAGGCCGTCCCGGTAGCAGTAGACCTTGGTCTTGGGAAGGGGCTTGCCGTCCTCGCCGATGCCGTAGCGGGCCTTCAGCGCGAGGGACTTCACGCGGGAGTTCTCGGCCATGGGCTGCAGGACCTCGGGCTTCCGGTCGTCGAGCTTCTCGGCCTTCTTGTTCGAGAACATGACCGACTCGATGAAGCGTCCGTCGACGCGGGGGGAGACATCGGGATCGATGGCGAGCTTCAGGGTGGAAAGGAGTTTGCCCTTGATCCGAGCCTCGATGGCCTCGAAGCCGGAATCGTCGAGGATGCCGTTTTCCTTGAGGTAGGCGGCGTAGGTCTTGATGGAATCGTTCTCCTGCCAGAGGGCCACCTCTTCCTTCGTGCGGTAGCTCATGGAGTCGGAGGGCGAATGCCCGGAATAGCGGTACGTGAGGGTGTCGAGGAGGACGGGGCCCTTCCCTTCCAGCAGGATTTTCTTCTTCCTGGCGATCGCGTCCGCGACGGCTAATGGATTGTAGCCGTCGACGCGCTCGGCGTGCATGTTGTCGGGGTTGACGCCGGCGCCGACCCTGGCGAGGATGCCGTAGCCCATGGTCTCGCCCTCGGTCTGGCCTCCCATGCCGTAGAAGTTGTCGAAGAAGTTGAACAGGATCGGCGGATTGCCGCCGGCTTCCTTGCCCCAGAGGGTGCGATACTGATCCATGGCGGCGAAGGTCATCGCCTCCCAGACCGGGCCACGCGCGAGGGCTCCGTCGCCGACGTTCGAGACGACGATGCCGGGCTTGCCGTTCACCCTCTTGTAGAGGGCCGACCCCGTCGCGATGCCGGCCGAGCCGCCGACGATGGCGTTGTTCGGCAGCGATCCGAAGGGGATGAAGAAGGCGTGCATGGAGCCGCCGAGGCCCCGGTTGAAGCCGGCCTTCCGCGCGAAGATCTCGGCGAGGGTGCCGTAAAGCACGAAGTTCTCGGCCAGGTCCCGAACCCCGGAATACTTCTCCTTCTCGACGATGGCGAGGGTCTCGCCGCCGAGGAACTCCTTCATGATCGCCTCGAGGCTCTTCTCGTCCAGCTTAGCGACCGAGCTCATGCACTTCGCCAGGATCTCGCCGTGGCTGCGGTGGGAGCCGAAGATGAAGTCCTCGGTGTCCAGGTTCATCGCCTGGCCGACGGAGGAGGCTTCCTGGCCCATCGAAAGGTGGGCGGGACCGCGGTGGTTGTAGGAAATCCCCTCGTAGGCCCCTTGGGTCTTGATCGTGTTCAGCATCGTCTCGAACTCGCGGATGACGACCATGTCGTACAGGACGCGGACGAGGCGGTCCTTGCCGTAGGCGGCAAGCTCCTTCTTGAAGTCTCCCTTGTACTGGTTGACGGGGATATCCTTGATCTTGAGAATCTGGCTCTTGCGTTCGGCGGAAGGATCGATAGTCAGTGATTTAGGCATTGTTCCTCCAAAAAATCAGGTGTTGTTACGCTAATTCCCAAAGGGTGTCGCGGATGATCTCCGAAACGCTCGGGTGCGGAAATACCAGCTGGCGCACGTCCTTGGCGCGCATCTCGTCCTCGATGAAGGCGGCGACGCCGTAGATCATCTCGGAATTGGCTCCGCCGATGAGGTGGACGCCGAGGATGACGTCGGTGTCGGCGTCGACGAGGACCTTGCAGACGCCGGGGGCGGTGACCCCGTTCTCGGCGAGGAACCGGCCGTTCGCCCTCAAGGGGAGGGAGGCCGTCTTGTAGTTGAGGCCGCGCTTTTTCGCGTCGTCCTCGGTGATCCCGCAGCCCGAGGCCTCGGGGTTCGTGTAGACGACCCAGGGCACGGCTTCGTAGCGCATCCGGTCGGTGCCGCCGCAGATGGCGTCCACCGCGACCTCGGCCATGCGCGAGGCGGAATGAGCGAGAAGGCTCTTTCCGGTGATGTCCCCGATCGCGTAGACGTTGGGGAGGTTCGTCCTCATCCTCTCGTCGACGTTGATGCCCTTCCGGCTCATGTCGATCCCGATCTTCTCCAGGCCCAGGCCCTCGAGGTTCGGCCTCCTGCCGACGGCCATGAGGACGCAGTCGCCCTCGAGCTTTTCCTGCTTGCCGTCCTTGCTGAAGAACACCGAGGCGCCCTCGAGCTTCTCGACCTTGGCGCCGAGGTAGTACTCGATGCCCTTGATGGCCCTGCGGAGCTGGGGCGCGAGCTGCCTGTCCATGAACGGGATGATCTCGTCCATCATCTCCACCACCGAGACCTTGGAGCCGAGGGTGGCGAAGAGGGAGGCGAACTCCATGCCGATGACCCCGCCGCCGATGACGATGAGGTGCTTGGGGATGAAATCGATGGAGAGCATGCCGGTCGAGTCGCGGACGGCCGGATCCTTGGCTCCCGGTATCGGCGGGATGGCGGGGCTCGAGCCGGTCGCTATGATGATGTTCGCGCCCTGGTAGGTCTTCGAGGGGTCGGCCTTGAGCCTGACGGTGTTCGCGTCGACGAACTCGGCCTCCCCCGTGACGACCTCGACCTTGAACTTCTTCATCTGGAACTCGATGCCCCCGCGGAGCTTCTCGATCACCTCTCCCTTCCACTTCATCGCCTGGGCGAGGCTGAAGCTCGCCCCTTCGGCGTTCACGCCGAAGGACGAGCCCTCGAGCGCGTGGCGGTAAAGCTTGGCCGAATTGAGCAGGGTCTTCGTCGGAATGCAGCCGACGTTGAGGCAGGTGCCTCCGAGGTGTTCCTTCTCGATGAGGAGAACCGATTTCTTGCGGGCGCCCGCGCGTTCGGCGGCGATGTATCCGCCAGGCCCGGCCCCGATGATGATTACGTCGTACATAGTTCCTTCCTATAACGCGAGAGAGATGTCGATGTCGGCGATCGCTGCCCCGAGTTCCTTGAGAAACACGGCGGCGGGAGAACCGTCGACGACGCAGTGGTCGATCGTCAGCGAGAGTCCCAGGTAGGGAACGGCGGCGGGAACCCCGTCGAGCAGCTCGACCCGCTCGAGGATCGAGCAGACGCCGAGGATGGCGACCTCCGGGATGTTGATGACCGGGGTGAAGCTCTCGATGCCGAGGCTTCCCAGGTTCGTGACCGTCAGGGTCGAGCCCTTGAGCTCGTCGGGGGTGATCGTCTCGTCCTTGCAGGCGGCGGCGAGCCGTTTCGCCTCGGCTGCTATCCCCTTGAGCGAAAGGAGGTCGGCGAACCTGATCACGGGGACCATCAGCCCCCGCGGGGTGTCGACGGCGACGCCCAGGTGGACGTGGTCAAACGACAGGATCTTGCCGTCCTTCTTGTGGGCATTCATGTTCGGGAACCGGACCAGGGTCCTGGACACCGCGAAGAGGACGAGGTCGTTGATCGTGACGCCCGAAAGTCCGAGTTCGGTATCGGAGGCCTTGAAGCGCTTCCTCAAGGCCAAAAGGCGCTCGGCCTTGGCGCTCGAGTTCATCGTGAGCTGGGCCGTCGTCTGGAGGGATTCGCTCATCCGGTCGGCGATCCGCTTGCGTATGCCCTTGATCGGGGTTTCGGAGAAGGGGCCGGGGAAATCCGCCGACGGGGCGATTCCTGCCGGCACGGAAGCCGAGGAAGCCGCAGCGCTCGGCCGGGGGGCGGTCATGTCGGCCGCCGTCACCCTGCCGCCAAGGCCCGAGCCTGTGGCGGGAACGGGAGAACCCGAACGGGCGAGCTCGCCTGCCGCCCGCGTGAGGGCCGGCCTCGACTCGAGTCCGGCCCTCACGTCGCGCTCGATGACCCGGCCTTCGGGCCCCGTTCCGCCCAGCCCTGCGAGGTCCAGGCCTTCCTTGAAGGCGAGGTTCCTCGCGCGGGGGGAAACCCCGTGGGCTTCGGAGCCCGAGGCCTGCGGGGCCGCCGCGGCGGCGGGCTGCCGAACCGCGGCGGGGGCATCCTCGGCTTTCGCGGCGACGGCTCCCGGAGCGGCGGGCCCACCCGAGGCGGCCGTCTGGACGGCGCTCGCGTCGACCTTTTCGCCGGCGGCGCCGACGATCGCGATCGGGGTCATGACGGGAACGTCGTCCCCTTCCTTATAAAGGAGGGAAAGGATGGTGCCCGCGAAGCCCGCAGCCACCTCCATCGTCGCCTTGTCGGTCTCGACCTCGCACACGGCCGTTTCGGCGGTGACCGAATCGCCCGGCTTTACCTTCCACTCCACGATGATGCAGGATTCCACCGTGTTGCCCTGTTTGGGCAGTATAATGTTGTTCGCCATTGATCCTCCTGAAATCCGGGTCCGTTCCGATGCGGCCTGGCGGTTTCCCGCTAGGCCGACACGATGCGGATCCCGGCATCCGTAAGCTGCGTTACGGTCTCGGGGGAAAGCCCCGAATCCGTCACCAGAGTGTCTATATCCGAAAGCGGCAGTACGTTGACGAACCCCGCCTTTCGATACTTGGATGAATCCGCCAGGACTATGGTCTTCTCGGCCTGCTTCGCCATGGCTTTGACGATCTCGGCTCCCTCGAGGAAGTGGGTCGTCAGGCCCCGCTCCAGGGAAAAGCCGTCGGTGCCGACGAAGGCGAGATTGACGTTGAAGTTGCCGATTTCCCTGACCGCGACGGGCCCCACGAAGGATTCGGTCGAGGGGCGGAACTCCCCTCCCGTCATGGTGAATCGGGCCGCCGAGTTGTACCTGGCGTAGGGCAGGACGAGGGTGGAGTTGGTCACGACGTGGATGCCGGCCTTCCCGAGAAGGTACTTGGCGAGGAGGGCGAGGGTCGTGCCCGCCTCGATCATGATGCTGTCGCCGTCCTGGACCATGGCCGCGGCGGCCTTCGCGATCCGCCTTTTTTCATCCTGGCGCTCCCTCTGGCGCTCGAGGATGTCCTGGTCGAAGGTCGGCAGGGCTCCGCCGTGGGTTCGCGAGATGTAGCCCTTCTCGGCGAGGGAATTCAGGTCGTTTCTGACCGTCACCGAGGAGACCCCGAGCATTCCGCTCAGGCGGCTCACGGTCAGTGAATCGTCCTCGGCGAAATAATCGAGTATCAGTTTCTCTCTTTCCGAAAAGTTTGAGAACACTTGCCCTTTCCTTTCGAATGGCTATCAAAACACTTTCATATTATACAAACATCTTTTTTTCGATGCAAGGGGATGATAGCCCTTCGAGCCGAATTCGCGGCCGGGCACGATTTTTCGGCTCGAAGGCCACCGAATGGGCCGTGAAAGAATTTGACAAAATCGTGGAACATGCTAGGATGGAGCCAAAATTGTCCAGAAGGAGTTGGATATGCTGATTGGCGTGTCTCCGGTCATCAGTCCGGAATTGCTGTACACCCTTGACCTCATGGGGCACGGAGACGAAATCGTCCTCGCCGATGCCTTTTTCCCGGGGGATTCCATGAACGAGCGCGTTATCCGCGCCGACGGGATCCGGATCCCCGAGCTTCTCGACGGAATTCTCGCCCTCATCAACCTCGACAGCTACGTCGCCCATCCCCTCGCGATGATGGCGCCCGCCGGTACGGACGTTCTCGACATGAGCGTGGAGAAATCCTACCGCGTCTCGATCGACAGGCATTGGCCCAAGACCCCGGCCGTCGAAAGGGTCGAGCGTTTCGCCTTCTACGAGCGGGCGAAAAAGGCCTTCGCCGTCGTGATGACGGGAGAAACGGCCGTATACGGGAACATCATCCTGAAAAAGGGTGTCATTCCGCATTGAGCCTGGCTGTCGCCGGCGATGATGCCGGCGGCAGGTGTTTTTTTTGGGCCGTCGATGTAATCGTTTACATAGGCGGCCGGGCATCCAACCGGGAAGGACATGGGAAAGACGGCAACCATCAGGGACGTCGCGCAGAGGGCCTCGGTTTCGACCGCGACGGTCTCCCGCGTCCTGAACGACGATGCCCACGTCGTGGAGGCCACAAGGCAGCGCGTCATGGACGCCATCGCCGATCTTCGCTACAGCCGGAACGACGTCGCCAGGAGCCTCAAGACCCGATCCAGCCGCATCGTCGGCATCGTGTCGCCCGAGTTGACGAACGACTTCTTCATGGGGATCGCGAACGGCATCGAGGCGGCGCTGAAGAAGCTCAAGTACAGCGTGATCATCTGCAGCTCGAACGAATCCCGGGATGAGGAAAAGCGGCTTTTGAAGGTTCTGGTCGAGAAGGCCGTCGACGGGGTCATCGTCATCCCCGCGAGCGACAAGGGAAGCCACCTGAAGCCCTTCCAGGACGCCGGTATGCCCATCGTCCTCGCCGACCGCCTCGTCGAGGACTTCGAGGCCGACGCCGCCCTCTCGGACAACTTCGGGGGAGCGAGGGAGGTCGTCGCGGCCTTCATCCGGCGAGGGGCGAGACGGATCGCCTTCATCGGTGGGGCGAGCCGGCTCTCGAACGCCCGCGAGCGATTCGAGGGCTACCGGGCGGCTCTCGCCGAAGGGGGCATCGAGGAGGAGCCCGG
The DNA here is from genome assembly GCA_002307015.1 of Spirochaetaceae bacterium UBA1318. Taxonomy (GTDB): domain Bacteria; phylum Spirochaetota; class Spirochaetia; order Treponematales; family UBA1318; genus UBA1318. The sequence goes on along the minus strand of DBTK01000025.1, from coordinate 57,473 downwards.
GATCGAGAGGTTCGGGGACTTCCACATGGAAAGCGGGAGGGCCCTGATGAAGGACCTCCTCGGGAGGGAAAACCCGCCGAGGGCCTTTTTCATCGCCAACCTCTACATGCACATCGGCGCGACCTCCTTTCTGCTCTCCCTTCCCGAGGCGGAACGACGGGGAATCAGAATCGCGGGCTTCGACTCGATGGCCTACTCCCCCCTTTTGGGATTCTGCACCCTCGCCGTCGAGCAGAGGATAGCCGAGCTCGGGGGAGAAGCGGCGCGGCTCATCATGGATCGCATCGGGAAACGGGACAAACCCTTCCCCGAGATCGTGAGGCTGCCGACGAGGCTCGTCGTCACGGAAAATGAACGATAGCGAAAGAATCGTTTAGAATAAATTCGAATGGAGGAAAACATGGCAGACATCAAGAACATGAAAATCCAGTCTCCGGTCAACCGCTTCAAGGGAGCGGTTCCCAAGATCGGCATCAGGCCGACCATCGACGGAAGGCTCGGCGGGGTCAGGGAATCCCTCGAGAACCAGACGATGGGCATGGCGAGGGCGGCGGCGAAGCTCATCAGCGAGAACATCAGGCACCCGAACGGCATGAACGTCGAGTGCGTGATCGCCGATTCGACGATCGGCGGGGTGGCCGAGGCCGCGGCCTGCGCCGAGAAATTCGACCGCGAGGGCGTCCTCGTCACCCTGACCGTCACCCCCTGCTGGTGCTACGGTTCGGAGACCATGGACATGAACCCGCTCACGGTCAAGGCCGTGTGGGGCTTCAACGGAACGGAAAGGCCGGGAGCCGTCTATCTCGCGGCCGTCCTCGCCGCCCACAGCCAGAAGGGCCTTCCCGCCTTCGGCATCTACGGTCGCGACGTGCAGGAAGCGGGCGAAAGCGCCGTTCCGGCCGACGTCCGCGAGAAGATCCTGACCTTCGCCAGGGCAGGCCTCGCCGCGGCCTGGATGCGCGGAAAGAGCTATCTCTCGATGGGCGGAACCTCGATGGGCATAGCCGGATCGATCGTGAACCCGGACTTCTTCCAGTCCTACCTCGGCATGAGGAACGAGAGCATCGACCTCTCCGAATTCATCCGCCGCTGGGACGAGGGCATCTACGACAAGAAGGAATTCGAGAAGGCCCTCGAGTGGACGAAGAAGAACTGCATCGAGGGGCCCGACAACAACCCCGTCGCCGTCCAGCACGACCGGAAGCGGAAGGACAAGGTCTGGGAGGACTGCGTCAAGATGGCGATCATCACCAAGGACCTGATGGTCGGCAACCCCGAGCTCGCGAAGCTCGGCTTCAACGAGGAAGCCCTCGGCCACAACGCCATCCTCGCCGGCTTCCAGGGACAGCGGAACTGGACCGACCATTTCGCCAACGGCGACTTCCTGGAAACCATCCTCAACTCCTCCTTCGACTGGACGGGAATCAGGCAGCCCTACGTCGTCGCGACCGAGAACGACTGCATGAACGGCGTCTCGATGCTCTTCGGCCACCTGCTCACCGGCACCTCGCAGATCTTCTCCGACGTGAGGACCTACTGGAGCCCCGAGGCGGTCAAGAGGGCGACGGGCCACGAACTCAAGGGAGAGGCGGCGGGCGGTTTCATCCACCTGATCAACTCGGGCGCCACGACCCTGGACGGAACGGGACGCTGCAAAAAGAACGGAAAGCCGGCGATAAAGCCCTACTGGGAGATCAGCCCCGAAGAGGCGGGAGCATGCCTGGACGCGACGAGCTGGCGCTACGCGAGCCTCGGCTATTTCCGCGGCGGCGGCTACTCCTCCGACTTCCTCACCGAGGGCGGCATGCCCGTCACGATGACGAGGCTCAACCTGGTCAAGGGCATCGGCCCCGTGCTCCAGATAGCCGAGGGCTCGACGGTCACCCTCCCCGAGGATGTCAACGAAAAGATCGACAAGAGGACCGACCCGACCTGGCCCACCACCTGGTTCGTGCCGCGGGTCACCGGAAAGGGAGCCTTCAAGGACGTCTATTCCGTGATGGCGAACTGGGGAGCGAACCACGGCGCGATCAGCTACGGCCACATCGGCGCCGACCTCATCACCCTCGCCTCGATGCTCCGGATCCCGGTCTGCATGCACAACGTCGACCCGAACAGCATCTTCCGCCCGAGCTACTGGAACGCCTTCGGCATGGACAGCGAAGGCTCGGATTACCGCGCCTGCGCGGCCCTTGGCCCTCTCTACGGAAAGAGCATCTAGCACGCCCGGCAGGCCGGGATTTCCCCGCGCCGGCCTCTGCGTAACGAAGCCTGTTTAAAACGAACGGGGCCGTCCTTCGACGGTCCCGTTTTTTTTAAGGCCGCGGGTTGGCCCCGCGATGCATCGACCCGGGCTAGAACCCGAAGGAATAGACGGTGATGTGTTCCCAGGTTTCTTCCGGCTTCAGGATGCTCGAGGGAAAGGCGCTCTGGTTCGGCGAATCGGGGAAGAGCTGGGTCTCGAGGCAGAAACCGGCATGCTTGCCGTAGACGCTGCCCCGCTTCCCTTCAACGTTGTCGAGAAAGTTCCCCGTGTAGAACTGGAAACCGGGAAGGTCGGTCGACATCTTGAGGGAGCGGCCGGTACCAGGCTCGTAGACCTCGGCGACGGGAATCAGGGCCCCGGTAGAGCCGGTGGCGACGTAGCAGTGGTCGTATCCGCCGGGGACGGCCGCGATGTCCCTGCCGATGGGTTTGCGTGTGCCGAAATCGAAGGGAGTCCCCGCGACGGGGGCAAGCACCCCGGTCGGAATCAGGGATGAGCTTACCGGCAGATAGCGGTCGGCGTGGAAAACCGCCTCGTGGCCGAGGATGTCGCCGTTCCCCTCTCCCCTTAAGTTGAAGTAGGAGTGGTTCGTGAGGTTGACCGGGGTCGCCGCGTCGCTCTCGGCGACGTAGGTGATCTTGAGCTCGTTGTTCTCGGTCAGGGTGTAGACGATCGTCACGTCGAGGGAGCCGGGATAGCCCTCGTCCCCGTCGGGGCTCGAGTAGTAGAGCTCGACGTTGAGCCCGTCGCGGTCGACGAAGGATTCCGCCTCCCAGACCACCTTGTCGAAGCCCTTGAGGCCGCCGTGGAGGTGGTTCGCCCCGTCGTTCAGGGCGAGCTGGTAGTCGGTGCCGTCGAGGGAGAACTTGCCCTTGGCGATCCTGTTGCCGTAGCGCCCGATGGCCGCGCCGAAATAGGGGTGTTTTCCCGTATATCCGGCCAGGGTGGAAAAGCCGAGGACGACATCGTCGTAGTAGTTCTTGTCCGAAGGGAGAAGGATGGACGTGATCGAGGCACCGTAGTTGGTGATCCCGACCACCATGCTGTCGTTGTCCAGGATGTAGAGATCCACGTCCTCGCCCGTCGAAAGCATGCCGAATTGTTTCTTTTCGATGTTCATTGAAACGCCTCCATTGTGTGAAAATGCTACAGTTTATAATACTTCATGAAAATCCATTCGTAGAGCTTCGAGGGAAGAACCCGTTTGAGCCCCATCGCGAACCGCTCGAAGGCGGGACCCACCGTGTAGCGCACCCGCGGATTCTTCTTCTGGAAGAGCCGATAGGCGAGCCTCGCCGCCTCGACGGGTTTCGAGCCGACCGTCTCGTCGTGGATCATGACACCGAGGGCCTTGCCGCAACCGTCGCGGTAGGGGCTCGAGTCGCCGGCTGCGGCGACCATGCGGCGGCTCGCGGTGAAACCGGTGCGAAAATCCCCCGGCTCGATCACGCAGACGGTGACCCCGAAGGCCCTCATCTCCTGCCTGAGCGATTCGGTCAATCCCTCTATCGCGAACTTGCTGGCGGCGTAGAATGCCTGGAAGGGAATCCCCGCCCTGCCGGCCATGGAACTGATGGACACGATGCGGCCGAAACCCTGGGCTCGCATGACAGGAAGGGCTGCCTTCGTGACGCGGAGGTTCCCGAAGAAGTTGACCTCCATCTGGTCCCGCGCCTCCCCGATCGAGGTATCCTCGACGGAGCCGGCTATCCCAGAGCCTGCGTTGTTGAGGAGGCAATCGAGCCTCCCCTCCTTCGCGATCAGGGCCGAAAAGGCGGCGTCCACCGAGGCCTGATCGGTGGTATCCATCTTCAGCATCGTGAACGACCTCGGACCCGCGTACCTCTCGGGATCCCGGGAGGTCCCGTAGACCTTCATTCCCTTGTCGACGAAATGGAGGGCGCAGGCGTTTCCGATCCCGCTCGACGCCCCGGTAACGAGGACGACGAGCGGCTTTCTGATTCCGATATTGGTGGTTTCCATAGGAGGAAAATGTAAACGATATGAGGAATTAGCGCAATGGGAAAAAGGGGTCTTCCGCCTTGACGCCGGAGCGGGGAATCAGATACCGTGCACGAAGGGGGATCATCCATGGAAACCAACCTCAGGCGCACCACCGTGATCGCCTTCTTTTCCGCCCTGACCTGCGTCGGGGCCTTCATCGTCATTCCCGTCGGCCCCGTGCCCATCGTCCTCCAGAACATGATCGTCATACTCGCCGGCCTCCTCCTCGGGCCCGCGAAGGGCACGGCGAGCGTCGCCCTCTTCCTCTTCGTCGGGGCGATCGGGTTTCCCGTCTTTTCCGGAGGCCGGGGCGGCCTTGCCCACTTCGCCGGCCCCACCGGGGGATACCTTGCCGGCTACCTTCTCGCGGCCTTCGTCGCGGGCCTCGTCAACCGGAAGCGCTCTCCGGGGCTTTTCCTTCCCGTGGCGGCCGCCATTCTCGCCGCCGCCGTCGTCTATCTCCCCGGGGTGACCTGGCTGAAGATTTCTCTCCATGCCGACTGGACGAAGGCCCTCGGCCTCGGCCTCCTGCCCTTCCTCATTCCCGACCTCTGCAAGGCCGTCGTCGCCGGCCTCATCGCCCGTGCGCTCTGTCCCGCCGTCGACGAGGCCCTCGGGCGATGACGGCTCAGGACACCGGAATCGGCAGCTGCCCCGCCGAGATCATCCGCGTCGAAGACCTCGTCCACGTGTTCGGGAACGGCACGAGGGCCCTCGACGGGGTATCCTTCTCGGTCAACGAGGGAGAGTTCATCCTCGTCGCCGGCAGGAACGGATCGGGCAAGACCGTCCTGATGCAGCACCTCAACGGTTTGCTTCGCCCCACTTCCGGAAGGGTTTTCTACCGCGGCGTTCCTGTCGAGAGGGATACCCTCGCCGTTCGAAGGAGGCTCGGCCTCGTGTTCCAGGAGGCCGAAAGCCAGATCGTCGGGGAGACGGTGGCGGCCGACATCGCCTTCGGTCCCGAGAACTTGAAGCTCAGCCGGGAGGAGATCGCGGTTCGGGTGGCCGAGGCCTTGGGCTCCTGCGGCCTCTCGGCGCTCGCCGACGCACGGCCCTCCGAACTCTCGGGAGGGGAAAGGCGGCGCCTCGCGATCGCCGGAGTCCTGGCGATGAGGGCCGAGACCATCGTGCTGGACGAGCCCTTCGCGAACCTGGACTTCCCCTCGGTCGTCATGGTCCTCCGCGAGCTTGTCGCCCTGAAGGCAGCGGGAAAGACGATCCTGGTGCTCACCCACGAGATCGAGAAGCTCGCCGCCCACGCGACCAGGATCATCATCATGAGCGAGGGTCGCATCGTCCGCGACGCGACCCCGGAAGACGCCCTCACGGAGGGGCTCGAGGCTTACGGTCTCAGGAACCCCTTCAAGCCGAGGCTTTCTCTCGGGGACCTCTCGTGGCTCACCTGACTCCCTTCGTCTATCGGCCCGGCTCCGGGTTTCTCCATGCCCTCGACCCGAGGGCGAGATTCCTCGCCTTCGCCCTGCTTTCGGCCGCCTGTTTCCTCCTGGGTACAATCGGGAATTGCCTCTTCATCGCGGCGATCCTCGTCCTCGGCCGGCTATCGGGACTGTCGGCCAAAGACTCGGTTCGGGGCATTCTCCCCCTCATTCCCGTCATCGTTGTTGTCATTCTTTTTCAAGGTGTATCCATTGGCATACTCTTTTGCCTGAAGCTCTGCTCCATTGCCCTCCTTACCGCCCTTTTCATGTCGACGACCTCGGTAACCGATATCCGAAATGTCGTTTCATGGGGCTCTCGGCCATTCTCCCCAATCAGGGCTCTCGATCTCGATCTCCTTGTCGCCCTGCTCTTCTCCTGGCTTCCCATTATCTTTGAGCGGAGCGAGAGGGTCCGAGCGGCCCAGTCGGCACGATGCATCGAGAGGCGGAATCCCCTGCGGAGGGCTGCGGTTTTCACGCGGGTCCTCCTTGCCTCCCTTCTCAGGTCGGCGGGAACGACGGCCTCGGCCCTCGAAAGCCGGGCCTACTGCCGGGATAGGACATTGCCGGTTTTCACGTGGGGCCTATCCGAATCCATCGCCCTGGGAGCATCGCTCGCCGTCCTTTCGGCCGCCCTTGTTTTTCCATAACTTCCACGAAGCTTGCCCGAGGGCATGGAACGGGGTATAGTGGACCACATCCTTTTTGTGGCGGAGGGAACCCATGAGATGCCCGCACTGCGGAAGCCTGGACGACAAGGTCATCGAGTCGCGTACCCTCGCCAAGGGCGAGAGCATTAGGCGTAGGCGGGAATGCAATTCCTGCGGCTACCGCTTCACCTCGTACGAGCGGATCGAGGAAAAGCCCTTCATGGTCATCAAGCGCGACGGGCGTCGCGAGCCCTTCGACCGGGAGAAGCTCGAGCGCGGACTCAGGCGGGCTCTCGAAAAGCGCCCGGTCTCCCAGATGACCATCGAAAATCTGCTGAACGAGATCGAGGACGACGCGGTGATCAACGGCAAGGCGAACCATGAGATTCCCTCGGTCGAGCTCGGCGAGATGGTCCTGGCCAAGCTCGACCAGGTGGACAAGGTCGCCTACATCCGCTTCGCCTCGGTCTACCGGAAGTTCGAAACGGTGAGCGAGTTCATGAAGGAAATCGACAAGCTCACCAATCAGACCCCGTAACTGGTTGTCGAAACGCCGAGGCGCTTCAACAACCAGTCGAAGCCGCTCAGGTCTCTATCTTCAGCGTGACGATGCTCCACGCCCCCGCTTCAATCGAGATGCCGCCGTCCACGACATCGAGCTTCCGCAATCCCTTTTCGTCCAGGCCGGCGAGTTCTACTCCCTTCACCGGGAAGCCGAAGCGGATCCCGCCCTTCACCGCCTTTCCCGTCGTATTGTAGAACCTCAGGATGCTCCCCTCGCCGAACTCGCACTTCTTGAAGGCCGAGACGACGAGCTCGCCCGGTTCCAGCGTGATGAAGGCCTTCGTCGAGGGCAGGCTTCCCTTCCCGCCCCCGACGTGCATGGCCGGCATCGGCTGGTTGAAGTCGCGGGCGCCGATGTAGACGCGCGCGTCCTCCCAGCTTCCCCGGTGGGGAAGAATCGAGTACTCGAATCGGTGCGCGCCCAGGCACTGGCCCTCGGGGGCGTCCACGGTCCAGCCGCCCATCGCCTTCCTGGTCTTTATCATCTGCTTGCTGATCTGGCCGACGCACCTCAGGAGGGTCACGGCGATGACGGCACGGTTGTCGACATTGTAGACCTCGAACTCGGGAAGCCCGCGATTGGCGACGGTGAGCCCGAGCTTCCCGTCGTTGACGTCGACGAAGTCCTTCTGGGGATGGGTGAAAAACTTTTCCTGCCAGTTCGGATCCTCGACGGGCTCGATCGGCCTCGAGTCGACCGAAAAGATCCCGGCGCTGTGGGAAACGGCCGCCTCGAGCCCGGTCGGGAAGAGGACCCTGACACGGTGGAACCTCGCCCTGTTGTCGAAATCCGTCTTCACGTCGATCCTCTCCACCTCGGGATAGAGGGTGACGGTCGTCGCAAACTCGCAGCGCTCGAGGACGTCGCTTCGCCTCCTGTTCTCCTCGAGGACGGTCTCCGGAATGAGCATCGCGCCGCGAATCTCCAGGGCCTGGCGGACGGAACTTCTCTCGACCATCCGGAAGGCGAGGGAGGTTTTATCGGCGCGCACGACGCGGTCCTCCTCGGGCGGGCAGTAGGAGTACTCGTCCCCGCAGTCCCCGCTGTCGGCGAGGGCGTTGCAGCCGGCATAGACGGCCCCCGTGCGCTTGTCCGTGATGGCGACCGTTCCGTCGTCGAGGTTCGGCGTGACGACGAAGAAGTCGTTCTCGAGCTCGAGGAGGTGCATCCTCTCCATCAGAGGCTTTTTCTCGGTGTAGACGGGAAGGATGGAAAAGGACTTGTAACCCATGGCCGGCACGTCGGGGGCGATGAACGAGATCCGGCACCGGTTGACCTTGGATTGCCTGGGGTAGGTCTGCCAGTGAAGCTCCAGCTTGTTGGCAAGCTCCGCCGAATCGAGAACGCAGGGAATCTCCCTCGTCCCGTCGAAGACCCGGATCGAGGTCGGGAAGGACTGTCCGGCGCCGTCGGTATCGGCATGGTGCTTGGAGGAAAGCCCCCGCTCGACGTCGTTGAAATCGAGTTCGGCCATCACGCTGTCGTCCAGGTCGACGACGGCCTCGACGAGATCCGTCCGGTCATTGGAGGTCGTGTTGAACACGGCCACGCAGGGCTTGCCGGCCATCGGCTTCGAGTCGATGCCGCCGAAGAACTCCTTGAGGTCGGAGCGCAGGTAGTCGCCGATCTCGAAGACCTGGTCGTAGCGGTAGAGCATGTCGCGGTGGACGTCGTCGACGCTGCAGCCGCAGATGGAATCGTGGGGCATGTTCTTGAGGAAGTAGCGCCAGGCATGGAGGAGAATGTCCCTCGGGTATGGGTGGCCGAGAAGCCCCGCGATCGAACTGATGGGCTCGAGTTCGTTCTCGAGCAGGGTGTAGGCCTTGTGGTTGAGCTGCTTCAGGTGGATCCTCGTCGAGAGGGTCGAGGCGAGCAGGATCGACGTGTTGACCCCGCACATCTCCCCGTCGATCGTCTTGAGGTTCCGGACCTTGGCCTTCAGATCCTTGATGAAGGCGGGGAGCGTCGTATGGATGACCTCGCCCCGTTTCATCCGCCTGTTCACCTCCGACACCAGGGATGAGAGGTAGGGAACTGGCTCGAGATGGTCGCCGCCGTTCGAAAGGTAGATCATATCGGTGGTCGAGTAGGGCTCGAAAACCTCGATGTACTTGTCGAGCCGTTTCGCGACGGTTTCGGGATCGTCCGGGAACTCGGCGCCCGTCGAATAGCCGGAGGGAAGGAGGACGGTCAGCAGCGTGGAGCCGTCGGGGGCCCTCCAGTTGAGTTCGGTCTTGTCCGCCTCGGGACCGGCTCCCCTCCAGAACATCGTCGCCTCCATCCCGAGCTTCGTCAGGATCTGGGGCATCTGGGACGGGTGGCCGAAGGAATCGGGAAGATAGCCGATGTTCATCTTCTTCCCGAACCTCCGCGAGACCCGGTCGCCCATGAGCCAGTTCCGGATGTGGGATTCCCCGCTCACGAGGATCTCGTCGGGGAGGATGTACCAGGGACCGATGACGATCCGGCCCTCGTCCACGTATTTCCGAATCCGCTCTTCGTTGTAGGGCTTGATCTCGAGGTAATCCTCGAGGGCGATCGTCTGACCGTCGAGCATGTACGAGACGAAGTTCGGGTCGTTGTCCAGGATGTCGAGGAGACTGTCCATCAGGTGCACGAGCCTGATCCTGAATCCCTGGAAATTAAGGTACCATTCGCGGTCCCAATGGGACATGGTGACCATGTAAAGCTTGAATTTCTTTTTGTCGTCCATTGCTTCCTCCCTTTATGCTATTTATATACCATTTAAGTATATTCTACAAATCCTTATGGTATATTTTGATAACAAACACTCTATAATGTTGATGCTTTTCCTCAAGAAAAGTATACTTTGATCGCAGTCGGAATTTCTCACGACAAGTCGGGGTATCATGGCAGCCACTCCCAAGTACGAAAAAGTGAAACGGGCCATCCTTCGGGAACTGGACGAAAAGGTGCTTCAGGCGGGAGACCAGCTGGAAAGCGAGGAGGAGCTTGCGGACCAGCACCAGGTTTCGAGGATCACCATCAAGCGGGCGCTCAACGAACTGGTGCGGGAAGGCAGGGTGAAGCGCATTCGGGGAAAGGGCAGCTTCGTCACCGGCAACAGCCCTTCGAACAGGGCGAGAACCGTCGAACTGGTCTACCAGGGCTACGATCAGCTGAACCAGAAGCTCGGCGACACGATCATCTTCAACATGCTCAAGGGAGCCCAGGGCGTGCTCGAAAAGCACGACTACGCGATCGTGCTCAAGGATGCCGAGAACGATGTCGGCAACGAGCAGGCGATCATCGACCAGGCGATCAGGAACAACTCCGCGGGGCTGCTGATCGATTCCACGAACCCCTACAAGCTGGCGGGATTCTACCAGAGGCTGTCGGACAACCACGTGCCCTTCGTGCTGCTGGACCGCTACGTTCCCTGGGTGGATACGAACGTCGTGGCCTCGAACAACGTCCTGGGTGCCATGAAGGTCGTCGAACACCTCGTCGGGCTGAACCATCGGCGGATCGGGTTCGCCTCCTACCTTTCGCCCGAGATGACCAGCATCGAGGAGAGGTTCGTCGGCTTCACGAACGCGTGCAAGAGAAGCGGGCTCGAGACCCCCTCGGACCGCGTCTGGATCACCTCGGACCTGGAAAAAATCGTCGACTCGCTCTGCGCCGCGGTGAAAGCGAAACGGATATCCGCGGTATTCTGCGCCAACGACTCGCTCGCGGTCTATCTGCTGAGGGAATTGCTGAAGAAGGGAATCAGGCTGCCCGAGGAGCTGAGCGTCGTCGGCTTCGACGACGTGCTCGATATCTCGCTCCACCCGATACCCTTGACGACCGTCCACCAGGCCTCGTTGGAAATCGGCCAGGAGGCGGCGAAGCTGCTGCTCGACGCCATGAGGGGCGAAAAGCAGACCAGGCACATCCTGCTTTCCCCGACCCTCATCGCGCGCGCGAGCAGCGTCAGGAACGGCGGGGATTGATTCGCACGAGGGGTTCACACACCGTGGGGCCCTCCCGGGCCATGTTGATCGCCGCCCCGACTCAGGTCAAGGGTGCCCGGCCGCTCCCCAGCAAACTGACGTAGAGCCGCTTCTCGAGCTCGATGAGTTCGGGATTCTCCAGGTTCCGTTCCGAGATCCCGGCGGGATTTCCGAAAACCTCGCGGGGTTTCGCGGGTGGACCCGAGAAGAGCACGATCTCGTCGCCGAGCACGAGGGCCTCCTGGACGTCGTGGGTGACGAAGATGGTCGTCCGCCGTTCGGCCGCCCAGAGCCTGACGAAGGACGAGATCAGGTCGAGTTTCCGCGGAAGGTCGAGGCCCTGGAAGGGTTCGTCCATCAGCAGGACCTCCGAGGGATAGGCGAAAGCCCGGGCTATCGCGAGCCGCTGCCTCATCCCGCCGCTCATCTGGTAGGGGTAGAAGCCCCTGAATTCCTCGAGGTCGGTCAGGCCGAGGAATTTGTCCAGCCTCGCCTCCCCCTCTTCCCGGCCCATCTTTCCGTCGAGCACGAACCTGATGTTGTCCTCGGCGGTTTCCCAGGGCAGGAGCCTGGGCTCCTGGAAAAGGTAGGAGATCCTCCGTCCCTCCAGGCCCTCGATAGTCCCCGAGTCTGGCAGGAGTATCCGGGCGAGGAGGTTCAGCAGGGTCGTCTTGCCGCAGCCCGAGGGCCCCAAGAGGGCGGTGATCCTCCCCTCCTCCAGGCCGAGGCTGAGGTTGTCGAAGACCTGAAGCGTCCCGAAACACTTGGACAGGGAATCAATGCGAATTGCCATACCGGCTCCAGCGTTTCATGATGGCGTAGAAGGCGGCGTCCGTCAGCGCGCTCAGCACGAGGGCGGCCATGGTCCAGGCGAAGACATCGGCGGTCTCGAGCTCGACCTTGGCCGTCTGCATGCCGGTTCCGATCGCGTGGAGGGGCTGGCTCAGGACCTCGGCGGCGACGACGACCTTCCAGGTAAGTCCGAGCGAGGTCATGGCCCCCGAGACGAGGTAGGGAAAGACCGAGGGCAGGTAGACGTTGCGAACGAGGGAGCTCCTCGTGACCTCGTAGGACCTCGCCATCTCGACGAGGCGGGGATCGGTCGACCTCACCCCCTGGACGACGTTACCGTAGATGACGGGGAAAGCCATCAGGACGGCCGTGAAAACCGGGACGAGGTCGCTCTTGAACCAGATAAGGGCGAGAAGAATGACGGCGAGAACCGGGGTCGACCTGACGACCGTCACACCCGGCGAGAGGAAGATTCGGACCGTCTCGCGCCTGCCCGCGAGGAAGCCGAGGGCGACCGCGGGAACGAGGGAAAGGGCGAACCCGAGGAGCGCCCGAAAGGCGGTCGCCCCGACGGCTTCCCAGAACCTCGCGGTGAGGCAGAGGGAGAGGAACCTGCCCAGGGCGCGCTCTGGTGGGGGTATGATGATCTCGGCGCCTACCGCGAGGGCGAGGAGTTTCCACGCGGCGAGAAGGATGAGGACTGAGGCGGCGAGCAGGAGCCTCCGCCTCGCGCCGTCAAGCCTAGAACCTGGCGAAGAATCCATCGTCCGGGAGCTTGCCGAGGGTATCGGGCGAAAAGCCGAAAAACACCGTGAGGAAACCCAGCACCGACGGTTTCGCGTCGGCTGCGGGAACGAAGACGAAACCGCACCGGGGGATGGCCTCGGCGGCGACGGGAGCCTTCATCCCGAAATCGTACTTCTCGACGAGGGCGCCGGCGTCGGTCGGGTTCGCCTTCACCCAGGCGATCGAATCGGCGTAGGCCCTGGCAAAGGCACTGACGACGGCGGGATTCCTTTCGAGCATGTCCTTTTTGACGACGACGCAGGACATCGGGAAGCTTTCCGGATTCCCCGCCTTCACCCATTCGGAATGGACGTCGAAGGCGATGCGCAGGGTCTTCGAACCTCGGAGGGCGAGGGTGACGAAGGGCTCGGGAAGCACCGAATAATGGACGCGGCCCGCGATCATGGATTGCGCGATCTCCGGCGCCTGCATCGAGTAGTTGAAGGTGACCGAGGTCGGGTCGATCGTCGACTTTGAAAGAAGGTACTTGAGTGCATATTCCGGGGTCGCGCCCTGGCCGGTGAGGTAGACTTCCTTCCCCGCGAGGTCCTTCGGCGAGGCGGCCCTCGCGTCGTCCGTGACGAGGTAGAGAACGTTGTCCCCGACGACGGCGAGAAGGGCGTAGCCGACCTTCTTCGCGTAGAGCTTGGCCGCGAGGTCGGTCGGAAGGGTCGCGAAGTCGGCCTCGCCCTTGATCAGTTTCGCGATCATGGCATCGGGAGACGGGACGATGGAAAAGTCCGCGGTAACCCCGGAACCGAGGTCCGGCGCGCGGTCGAAAAGCCTGACCATGCCGATCCCCGTCGGTCCCTTGAGGACCGCGACGGTTACCTTGAGAGGCGAATCGGCGAAGGCGAGGCCCGCCGAAGCGAGCGATATCATCAGAGCGATTAAAAGTCTTTTCATGGTTCCTGCCTTGGTCCCGTCGGCATCCGTAAGCCGATGGCGCCGACGGACGAAACGGATTGTAATGGAATGCCCGCTCAGGATATTCAATTCCGGTCGAACTTGCAATCGGCACGGAGGGGACATCCCGCACATCCCGGGGTTTTCCGGCAGAAGCGCTTCGCGTGCTCGACGATGAGCGCGTGATACTCGTTGAAGAATTCGGTTTTCTTTTCCCCGGTTTTTTTCGTTGGCGGTCTGGCCGCCTTTGCCCTGCCGGAAGCCTCTCGCCCCTGGCCTGAAGGCGCCCGCCCAGCGAGATTCTCCTCGAAAAAGGCCCGGATCGATTCGTAGGGGGCTTTCTCGTCCACGAGGCCCAACCGCGAAAAGATCCTCCTCGTGTAGGCGTCGACGACGAAAACGGGAAAACCGAAGGCGTAGAGCAGGATGGAGTCGGCAGTCTCGGGACCCACACCCCAGAGCGAGAGGAGATCCCCACGGTCCGGGGCGACTCCGGTCTCGAGGCTTCCCCGTTCGAGAAAGAACCGGGAGAGCAGCACGAGCTTTTTCGCCTTCTGGTTGTAGTACCCCGAGGGCCTCACGGTAGCGGCAAGAGCCTCTCCTTCCGCGGCCGCGATCGCCGAGGGCGAGAGGAGGCCGGCTCGCTCCAGGGCGAGGACGGCGACGGCGGCGTTTGTCCAGGCCGCATTCTGGGTCAAAATCGCCCCGACGGCTATCTCGAACCGCTGCGAAGCCTCGTTGGGGGTGTAGAAGAAACAGGGATGGTAGCCTCGTTCGTCGAAGCCCCGCGTTCCGGCGAGCGATGTCACCGGCCACCAGCCTCGTTCCCCGTAGGCAGCGAGGAGCCGCTCGTACACCTCATGAAGGGTCAACACCATGGTCGGAGTGTAGCATCCCCTTTCCATCGGGAAAAGCCTTTCACGGTGTCCCGAAGCTTGTTGATGGAAAAAAAAGCCTGCGCGATCGTCGATCGCGCAGGCCGCCTGTTGTCAAGCTATCCCGGTCCACGACAACTGGCGGGGACCGGAACCTCTTTACTTCTTGGCAGGAGCTTTCTTCGCGGGTGCCTTCTTCGCGGGCGCCTTCGCGGTCGCGCGCGTTGGCTTCTTCTCGGCTGTTTTCTTCGCCACGGTGGCTCGAGCGGCCTTGGCCGCGGCCTTCTCCTCGATCACGGCTTGGGCCGCCGCAAGGCGAGCGATCGGTACGCGGAAGGGGGAGCAGGAAACTGCGTCCATTCCGATCGTATGGCAAAACTTGACCGATCTCGCCTCCCCGCCATGCTCGCCGCAGATGGCGATCTTGAGATTCTTGCGCGTGGCACGGCCTTTTGCGATTGCCAACTTGAGCAGCTGTCCGACGCCGGCCTGGTCGAGGCTCACGAAGGGATCCGATGCGAAGATGGCCTTGCCACCCTCCTTCTCGGGAAGGACGTAGTCGGGAAGGAAGCGGCCGGCATCGTCGCGGGAAAGGCCCATGGTCAACTGGGTTAGATCATTGGTGCCAAAGGAGAAGAACTCGGTTACCTCCGCGATCTCATCGGCGAGAAGGGCCGCGCGGGGAGTCTCGATCATCGTGCCTACAAGGTAATGAACCTTGGATCCAGCCTTCTTGATGATGGGATCGGCCACGGCACGGATCTGATCCGCGAGGATCTTGATCTCCTTGCGATCAATCGTGACGGGGATCTCGATTTCGGGATGAACCTTTATTCCCGACTTTTCGCACTCGACGGCGGCTTCGATGATCGCGGTGACCTGCATGTCGAGGATCTCAGGATAGGTGATGCACAGACGGCAGCCACGGTGGCCGATCATCGGGTTGGACTCGTGGAGCTGGTCGCAGCGGAGCCTGATGTGCTCCGGGCTCATGCCGGTGACCTTGGAGAGCTTTTGCACGCCCGCGTCGTCCTTGGGGGTGAACTCGTGGAGGGGCGGATCGATGAGACGGATGGTGACGGGCTTGTCGTCCATGGCTTCGAAGATACCCTTGAAGTCACCGCGCTGGAAGGGCAGGAGTTTGGCGAGAGCCTTCTTCCTCGCCTCGACGTCGTCGGCAATGATCATTTCCTGGATGGCGAGCTGTCGCTTCTCCGAATTGGCGGGAACCTTGAAATCCTTGAAGAACATGTGTTCCGTGCGCACGAGGCCGATGCCCTCGGCGCCGAGCTCGATCGCCTTGACGGCGTCGCGGGGCGTGTCGGCGTTCGTGTATACCTTGAGCCTGCGGATCTCGTCGCACCATCCAAGCAGCGTTTTGAACTCCTTGGTCTGCTCGGGCTTCTTCAGGGGAAGGGCGCCCAGAAAGATCTCGCCCGTCGTACCGTTGATCGTCACCTCGTCGCCCTGCTTGAGCACCTTGCCGCCGACCTTGACGGTCTTGGCGTTGGCGTCGATGTCGAGGGCCTCGCAGCCGACGATGCAGCACTTGCCCCAGCCGCGGGCCACGACGGCCGCATGGGAGGTCTTGCCGCCGGTTGCCGTGAGGATGCCCTGCGCCGCGAACATGCCGCCGACGTCCTCAGGTGAAGTCTCTCGACGGATCAGGATGACCTTGGTTCCCTTTTTGGTCTCGACCTCGGCGTCCGCGGCGTTGAATATGAGCTTGCCGGCGGCGGAACCGGGGACGGCGTCGATGCCTTGCGCGATCTTGAGCTCCCTGAGCTTGGCGCTGCCCACGGCGGCTACGTCGATGATCGGGTAGAAGACGCCTTCGACCTGTTCGGGTGTGATGCGCGCGATGGCATCCGCCTTGGTGATGAGGCCCTCCTCGACCATGTCGACGGCGATTTTGAAGGCGGCAGCGGGCAGGCGCTTGCCGGTTCGGCACTGGAGCATGTACAGCTTGCCGTCCTCGATCGTGAACTCGAGATCCTGCATTTCCTTGAAGTTCTTCTCGAGGGTCTTGCGGACCTGGCAGAGCTGTTTATAGGCCGTGGGGACTTTCTTTTCGAGCTCGATGAGTTTGAGAGGCGTGCGGATGCCGGCCACGACGTCCTCGCCCTGGGCGTTGATGAGGCAATCGCCGTAAAAGACATTCTCGCCGGAGTTGGGGTCGCGGGTGAAGCAGACACCCGTGCCTGAGTTGTCGCCCTTGTTGCCGAAGACCATCTGTACGATGTTGACGGCCGTGCCCTTGAGGTCGGTGATCTTCTCGACGCGGCGGTAGGTGACCGACTTGTCGGCCTCCCAGGAATTGAAAACGGCGTCGATGGCACCCCAGAGCTGTTCGAGAGGATCCTGGGGAAAAGCCGCTTTCTTCTTGGACTTATAGAATGCCTTGAACTCCTCGCAGAGTTTCTTGAGATCGTCGGCCTTGAGGTCGGTGTCGCTCTTGGCGCCGAGTTTCTTCTTCATGTCGCCGAGCATTTCCTCCATCGGCTCCTTTGAGAGGCCCATGGCGGTAGTTGAATACATCTGGATGAAGCGGCGGTAGCTGTCGTATGCAAAACGGGGATTGCCTGTCTTCGCGGCAAGGCCCTCGACGGATTTATCGTTCAGTCCGAGGTTGAGAATAGTCTCCAGCATTCCGGGCATCGAGCGGGCTGCGCCGGAACGCACCGAAACGAGCAGGGGATCCTTCGGGTCGCCGAGCTTCTTGCCGACCTGTTTCTCGAGCCTGTCAAGGTTGGCCTTGACTTCCTCGACGATGGGCTTGGGCAGTTTGCGGCTGTTTTTGTAGTATTCTTCGCAGGCGGGGATACCAATCGTAAAGCCGGCCGGGACGGGCAGGCCAATCTTGGTCATCTCCATTAGGCCGGCGCCCTTGCCGCCGAGGATATCCTTGCTTGTTACGGTAGCTTCAGCGCCACCAAAAAAAAACACGAATTTTGGTTTTGACATTTGCTTGTACATCCTCCATTTAACGCGACATTTCGTATAGACCAATAAATTCAGGCTATATGAGGTTTTTAAATCTGTCAAGAAATATTGTCATCCGCAAACCCCTCGATTGTGACGGGAGGCCAAACATGCTATAGTCTGAAAAGATGAGGTGCCGATGAAACCGCAGGATCTTCCGGTCTATCAACAGAAAAGCAAGATAATCGAATCGCTGAGGGAGCAGCAGGTGATCGTGATCGAGAGCCCGACCGGTTCGGGCAAGACGACCCAGATACCGATCATCCTCCATGAGGCGGGTTTCGCCGATCACGGCATCATTGGCATCACCCAGCCGAGGAGGATAGCGACCCTTTCGGTGAGCGACTTCATTTCGCGCCAGCTCGGGACTCCCGTTCCGGGCCTGGTCGGATACAAGATGCGCTTCGAGGACAAGACGAACGCCGAAACCCGCATCAAGATCATGACCGACGGCATCCTGCTCCAGGAGATGAAGGCGGATCCCCTCCTCTCCCGCTATTCGGTCCTGATGGTCGACGAGGCCCACGAGCGGA
>DBTK01000025.1:0-39461 GCA_002307015.1 Spirochaetaceae bacterium UBA1318 | reverse complement strand
CACGAGCGGAGCCTCAACATCGATTTCATCCTCGGCCTCCTCAAGAGGGTTCTCGAGGAAAGGCCTGAGTTCAAGGTCATCATCTCCTCGGCGACGATCAACACCCAGGTCTTCTCCGAGTATTTCGGGGAATGCCCGATCGTCAAGATCGACTCCATCGTCTATCCGGTCACCGTCATGTACGACCCGCCGGCCATGGAGAACGGCGAGGATGCCCTCCTGGTCAAGATCGACCAGATCGTCAACCGCATCGTGAACGAGGATTCGGGCGGGGACATCCTGATCTTCCTTCCCGGCGAGAAGATCATCAAGCAGTGCATCCTGAGGCTTTCGACGGGGGAATCGAGGAGGAAGCTCCACCTCATGCCCCTCTACGGCAGGCTCGCCAAGGACGAGCAGGAGAAGGTCTTCGACAAGGCGCCCTTCGGCAAGATCAAGGTCGTCGTCGGCACCAACATCGCCGAGACCTCGGTCACGATCGACGGGATCACCAGCGTCATCGACGCGGGACTGTCGAAACTCAACCATTATAATCCGCGCACCTTCACCTCGAGCCTCGTCGAGGGACCGATCGCCAAGGCCTCCTGCAACCAGAGGAAGGGCCGGGCGGGCCGGACCCAGCCGGGGATCTGCTACCGGCTCTACTCGAGGAAGGATTTCGAGAACCGCCCCCTGTTCACCCAGGAGGAGATCTACCGCACCGACCTTTCCGAGGTCGTCCTCAGAATGGCCGAGCTGGGCGTCACCGATTTCGAGCAGTTCGACTTCATCTCCTCGCCGGAGAAGGAGGGGATCATCAGCGCCATCGATACCCTGAACCTCCTCGAGGCCCTGAATCCGGACCGGACCCTCTCCAAGATCGGGGCGATGATGGTGATCTTTCCCCTGCTGCCCCGGCATTCGCGCATCATCGCCGAGGCCGTCCTCCACTACCCCTCCGTCCTCCAGGAGGTGCTGATCGCGACCGCCTTCCTGTCGACCTCGGGCCCCTACATCCTGCCCCCGGGGGAAGAGGTGGACGCCCGGAAGGCTCACCACAGCTTCCGCGACGCAAACGGGGATTTCCTCTCATACCTCAAGCTTTTCCGAGCCTACAAGGACGCCAAGGCCAAAGACAAGTTCTGCGAGAAATTCTACCTCGATGCCCGGGCCATGGCCGAAATCGTCAACGTCGAGGAACAGCTCGAGCTGATCGTTTCGGACATGGGGGTTCCGATCCTCTCGGGAGGACCGATCGACGATTATCTCTGCTCGATCGGCCGTGGCCTCATCCAGTTCGTCTGCGTCAGGCAGGGCCGCGAGCAATACCGCAGCCTCACCGCCGAAAAGATTCAGATCCATCCCGGCTCGGTCATGTTCAGGGAGGATCCTGAGTACATCGTCGCCGGAGAAATCGTCCGTACGACGAGGCTCTACGCGATGTCAGTCTCGCCCCTCCAGAAGACCTGGCTCTCGAGGATTTCCCCCGAGCTTTTCCATGGTCTTGTCGGCGGGGACGTCAAGCGGATCAAGGGCAAGCCGGCCCCCGAGCGCGAGGCGCCGCGCGACTTCACCAACAAGGTCAAGATAGGAACCGAGGTGTTCGCCATACGGATACTGAAGGGAAAGCGGAAGGTCGTGCTGCTCCCGTGGGAGGACCTCGCCCGCGCCGCCTCGAACCTCGGCCGCGAGACCATCGCCATGTACAAGGACATGAGGGGGACGGTCACCTTCAGGGACTTCGAGTTCCTGACCGAGGAAAAGCTCGAGACCATCGTCCGCGTCGTGCCCCTGATCGATCCGCCGAACGACCTCGAAAAGTCATGGCCCCAGGGCCGTCACTTCAACGCCGTCGAGGAGGGCGAGGCCCTGTTCGACAGCCTCGACTGTCTCCTGCGGGTAACCCAATGGAAGCAGAAAAGCAAGGAGCTCGGGTTCGTCTGCATTTTCACCGACGGGGCCGGAAACTATTGGTACAAGGTTTCCCGCGGTTTCCACACCGCCCTCGGGGAGAGCATCTCGACACTCGAGGCCCTCGCCGACGAGCTCGGGGATGAGACCCCGCAGGCCGCGAAGGACAAGGTGAACAAGGCCTACCGGAGGCTCACCTCGTTCTTCGAGAACGAGTAGCCGGCGGACCGGGTGGCGCAGATTGCCCCCGTTCCGCGGGCACCTGCGGCCGTCCTTTTCAGTCGGGGAGAAGCTCGACGAGGAATTCGTTGAGGAAGAGGAACCCCGAGTCGGTCATCCGAAGTGCGTCGGGCGTCGACTCCACCATGCCCTTCCTCTTCCACTTCTCGACGGTGGCCGGGTTGTAGGACTCGGGCTCGGAGCCGAACCGGGAGCGGTAGCGGTCGCGTCCCAGTCCCTCCCGGGTCCTCAGGCCCATCATGAAATGCTCGAACATGAAATCAGCCGGCTGGATGGCCTCGAACAGCATGCCGAAGTTCTCGTCGGAGCAGAAGCGCTCGACGTTCGAGGTGTTGACGATCCGGACGGCGCCGAGAGCGCCGAGAGCGCCGGAATCGCCCGTCTCGGCGGTCGTACCGGTTCGGTCGCGGGCCGCGCCGGTCTGGGGAAAAAAACCCTCGGGGCCGTGAGTTATTCCGGGAAGGGTCGACACCCCGCCCGGCCCGATCCCGATGTAGGGATCGAGATCCCAGTAGTGGCGATTGTGCCGGCATTCCTTGCCGGGAAGGGCGAAGTTGGAGACCTCGTACTGGACGTAGCCCCGCGCCATGAGGAATTCCCGGCCGGTCAGCCAGACCTCGTCCTGCTCGTCCCCGTCGGGCATCCGGATGCTGCCGTTCCTGACCGATTTCTCGAGGGGTGTCCCCTCCTCGACGGTCAGGGAATAGAGGGAGACGTGGCCGGGGGAGTAGCCGAGCACGGTGTCGAGATCCTCGGTCAGCACTTTTCCCGACTGGCCGGGAAATCCCGCGATGAGGTCGACGCTGAGGTCCCCCTTCCAGCGGCCGCGAATGAGATCCAGCGCCGCCATCGTGGCCGCCCGGTTTCCGAGCCTTCCGACGGTCTTCAGCACGTCGTCGCGCAGGGTCTGGATGCCGAGGCTGATCCGCCTGGCACCGGCTTGCGCGATCGAGTCGAGGAACCACCCGTCGACGGTTTCGGGATTCGCCTCGACGGTGAACTCGCGTGGGGTACGGGGAAGGGCCGAGGCGAGAGCGGTCATGAAGGCCGAAAAAACCTCACGGGAAACGCTGCTCGGCGTTCCCCCTCCCACGTAGACCGTATCGAAATCCGGGTGGAAGCGGTCGATCATGAACGAAAGCTCTCGGATGGTCGAATCGAGGGTTCGCGCGATAAGGTCCCCTGACGCGCCGGCGAGGGAGAAAAAATCACAGTAGGAACACTTCTTTCGGCAGAACGGAATGTGGATGTAGAGGGCGAGTGGACCCGGAATGTCCGGCACTAGATCGTTCCGAATTTGCCGAAAGGCCAATACCGGAAAAGGACCATGCCGAGGATGTTCTTTTCGTCGACAGGTCCCCAGTTCCTCGAATCGCTCGAGGCCGTCCTGTTGTCACCGATGACGTAGTACTGATCAGGACCGAGAACGACCGGATCCGTCGTGCCCGAAAAGGGAAAGGCGGGATCCCAATCCTTGGGCATTCCGTCGCTCTTGAGATCGTAGATCCTGGTCCCGACCTCGTACTCGGTCAGGAAGTGGGCCGAACCGGCGGTTTTTACGTAGACGAGGAAATCCTTGACGTAGACCGAATCACCGGGCAGCGCGACGACCCGTTTGATCATGTTCGAGTTTTCCCAGACATTCCGGTCGCGGTTCAGGAAGGAAAAGCGTTGGAAGCTCACAAACCTGACGAAGGAATCGAGGATGAGGCCGACCCCTCCTTCCTCCGGGAGAAAGGGGGGCCTGACGAGAACGAGGTCGCCCCGCCTCGGTG
This sequence comes from Spirochaetaceae bacterium UBA1318, assembly GCA_002307015.1. Taxonomy (GTDB): domain Bacteria; phylum Spirochaetota; class Spirochaetia; order Treponematales; family UBA1318; genus UBA1318. Next base: position 35,556 of record DBTK01000025.1, on the reverse strand, counting down.
CGGTGAACCCGGGGAGGCGCGCGTGGAAAAGGGGAAGCGGAGCGCCGTAGGGAAGCGGCGACACGAGGACCCTGTCCCCGGTTCCGATATCCGGTTTCATGGAGGAGGTACGTATGACGACGTTCTTCACCAGAAACGCGGACACGAATTCGAAAATGAGGAAGAGGATGAAGAAGGCCTTCACGCACACGGCGGCCTTCCGTCTCTTTTCCTTCTGGGTTGTATAGGAGTATTTGTAGCGTTGTCTTCTCATTGGGTCCGTTCCGTCGAAACGATCATGCGGGGGCGAGGGACTCCCGCACCCGGCACCGTGGATGCTACCACATGCCCTCAAGATTGACAAGCCGGAACGCCATTCCTATACTGGACCCCACGCGCCGACCGCTTCGAAGGATGGAATTGTATGGATGAATCCGGAATCAAGATCCTTGCGACCAATCGCAAGGCCCATTTCAACTACACGATCGAAGAAAGTGTCGAGTGCGGCATAGAGCTTCTCGGCACCGAGGTGAAATCCGTCAAATCCGGCCACATATCCTTTCCCGATTCGTTCGCCGAGATCAAGAACGACGAGATCTGGCTCAAGAATTTCCACATTTCCGAGTACGTCTACTCCTCCCTGTTCAACCACGACCCCGATCGGGATAAGCGTCTCCTGCTGCATAAGCAGGAGATTCGGAGGTTAAGGCGGAAAGTCGACGAAAAGGGCTTCACCCTGGTCCCGCTCAAATTCTACCTCAAGCACTCGAGGGTCAAGGTGGAACTCGGGCTGTGCAAAGGGAAAAAGGCCTACGACAAGAGGGAGGGAATCAAGTCACGGGACGTGGACCGCGACATGAGGCGGGAACTCAGGGACCATTAAAAAAAAAGGAGAAGGCATCGAACCTTCTCCTCGTACCGTTCGAATTCGAACCTTACTCCCTGAACCGGCCACCGTTCCCGCCAGTGCGGGGCTTGTCGAGGGCCTCATTCACGCGCAGTTTCCTGCCTTCGAAGTCAAGGCCGTTTGTTCCGTTTATCGCCGAGGAGGCTTCTTCATCAGAACCCATCTCGACAAATCCGAAACCTTTTGCCTGACCGGTCGCACGATCCGTTATAACGGTCGCCGATACGACCTCCCCGTACTGGGAGAACAGTTCCCTAAGGCTTGCGTCCGTTGTGCTGTAACTCATGTTACCGACATAGATTTTTTTAGCCATGGTCCGAAAAATACCTCTTCACCGCCGGTTCTGTTTATCGACGATAAACAGTCTTGATTAACGCCGAAAGCGTCCGTCAAAATCGCCTTTCAGACTAGCAGAGAAACCATGAGCTGTCAATTATAATTTTGCCGCACTTGCGTTTTTCGGCCCTTTCGGACAGAATGCCCGCAGCATGCGTATAACGGGCGGCAGTTTGTGCGGAAGACAGGTCGAGGTTCCCAAGGGCGAGATACGGCCAGCCATGGACAGGATGCGGGAATCGGTATTCGCCGTTCTCGGCGACCTGACCGGAAAATCGTTTCTCGACCTCTTCTCGGGATCGGGGATCATCGCCCTGGAGGCCGCTTCCCGGGGAGCCTCTCCGATTTCCTGCGTCGAACGGGACGCGATCAAGCGCCGGGTCATCCTCAAGAACCTCGCGATCGCCCCAGAGCGAATCGAATGTCACATCATGGCCGTCGAGCTCTTCCTGATGAGAACGAAGGAAGTGTTCGACGTCGTTTTCTGCGATCCGCCCTTCCCCTACCGATTCAAGGCCGACCTTCTCGCCAAGATCGGCGCCGCCGACACCCTGAAGCCGGGAGGACTTCTCCTTCTGCATTTTCCCCACGAGGACCGCATGCCCGACGCTTCGGGTCCCCTCGCCCTGGAAGACGAGAGGGTCTATGGACGATCCATCGTACGTTTTTACCGGAAGGCTCTACCGGCTGACCTCGGCGAGCCACCGGAGAAGCCGGTCGTAGGTGGATGATTCGCTCCTCTCCCGCCGAGGAAGAAGATCAGGCCGCGGTATCCTTTTTTCGGAAGTTTTCACGGTCTGGACTCTCAACGGGGCGCTGCGGTCGTTCATCGACTTCCTCCGGTCCTTCATTGGGCTTGTGGCAGCTGTTCATAGCCAACCGACTTTTTCTCGTGCCTTACCCACCTGAAATATATCGCGGTTTTTTTCTATTTCAAGGAAAACCTCTTTTCCTCGTTCCTCGATTGACTGCCTCGACGCCCAGCCGATATAGTCAACGTGGAGCGTACAGTGTCAGAAAAACGGCGTTTGCAGATCCCTCAGGGTACCGAGGCCTTTTTCCAGGAAGAGGCCAAGCGGCATCGGCGATATACAACCCAGCTCGAGGAACTCTTCCAGCTCTGGGGCTACCTTCCCGTGAAGACCCCCGCCTTCGATTTCTACGATTCCTACCGGCCCCTGATCGACTCGGGAATGGAAGGCCGGATCTATCGGCTGATCGACCGGGACGGCGAGCTTCTCATGCTCCGGTCGGATATAACCCTATTCCTCGCCAAGCAGATCGCGACCTCGCTCCGGGCGGAGGATCTTCCCCTTCGCGTCTTCTACTCTGATACGATCCTTCGCTACCAGCACCGCGAGGACATATCGCGGAACGAGTTCTTCCAGGTCGGCCTCGAGCTGATCGGGAAGCCCGGGATCGACGGCGACGCTGAGGCCCTCATCCTGCTCGACAAGGGACTCTCCGCCTTCGGTCGCGAGGATTACCGGATTCATGTCGGTTCCCGGGCCCTCGTCAGGCGGATATTCCCGGAAAATCTCATGCAGGCGGCAGCGGGAGCCCTCTGCGAGCGGGAGTTCGAAAGCCTCTCCGCCCTCCTCCTCGAGGCCGGATACGAGAGCGACAGGCGGAAGCGGATCGTCGAGTTCCTCTCCTTCATCGGGCCGATTGAGGAATTCGTCGAGCTCCTTCGCCGAATGGAAGCCCAGGCCTCCCTTCCCTCCGAAGCCTACGGCGAGTGCGCCTACCTCTGCGAGCTCATCGGCCTCCTTTCGAGGCTCGGCATGGAGAAGCGCTTCCTCGTCGACCTCTCCGAAAGCGGGATGCAGGGCTATTATACCGGGATCGCCTTCCAGGCCTACCTCGCGGGCGCCGACTCTGCCGTCGCCTCGGGGGGCCGGTACGACGGCCTTCTCGACCATTTCGGCTTTTCCGCGCCTTCGGTCGGCTTCTCGATTCTTCAGCGGAAGATCGAGGCCTTCCTGCCGGACATCGCCCCGAACCTCAGGCAGCCGGAACGGGTGAAGGGCGCCGATTTCGCCGACGCGTACCGCAAGGCGGAAGAACTCAGACGGGCCGGCACGCCCGCTACGATATGAAGGAAGATTCATGGCTGAACCCCTGACCCTCGCCCTGCCCAAAGGCCGGCTTTTCGACCAGATCCAGGATTTTTTCGCGACGAAGGGAATCGTTTTCTCGGTGGAGGACAGGAAACTCGTCGTGAGCGATCGGGACGACATACTCCGGATCTTCCTCGTCAAGAACTCCGACCTTCCCACCTACGTTAATCACGGGATCGCGGGCCTCGGCATCTGCGGCGACGATGTGCTCGCTGAATCCGAGTGCCAGTTTTTCAGGCTCCTCACCTACTCCTTCGGCAACACCTCCATGTGCCTCGCCGGGAAGGAGGGATCGAGGCCCGTCGCCCTCGATTCCAAGCTTACCGTCGCGACGAAATTCCCCGAGTTCACCCGCCGCCATTTCAACAAACGGGGCGTTCCCGTCGAGATCGTCAAACTCAACGGCTCGGTGGAACTCGCCCCCGTGCTCGGCCTGGCCCCCTACATCGTCGACCTCGTTGAGACGGGCAGCACGCTCAAGGCGAACGGCCTGGCCGTGATCGAAAGGCTCGAGGACATCAAGGTCCGCGTGATAGCGAACCGGGCCTACTACAAGCTGCGATATCGGGAAATCAACGCTCTCATCGATCGAATTCGGGAGGAATGACATGGCTGAGAAACGAACGGTTCGCGTCGAGCGGAAAACCGCCGAAACCGACATCACGCTCGAGCTCGAGCCCGACTCCCCCGGTTCCGTGAAAATCGATACGGGGATTCCCTTTTTCGACCACATGCTCCACGCAATGGCCTTCCACGGCGGCTTCGGCCTTGACCTCGTCGCCAAGGGGGATCTCCTGGTCGATTTTCACCATACGGTCGAGGATACGGGGCTCGCCCTCGGCGAGGCCTTCTGGAACCTGACCGAACGGTTCGGCCCGGTGGAGAGGTTCGGCCACGCCGTCATCCCCATGGATGAGGCCCTCGCCGAGGTGACCCTCGACGTCTGCGGAAGACCGACGGCGGTTTTCCGTGCCGACTTTCCCCAGCCCGCCTGCGGCCTCTTCGAGACGGCCCTGGTCAGGGAGTTTTTCACCGCCTTCGCCAACTCATCCCGATCGGCCGTCCACGCCGAGTGCCGCTACGGACTCAACAGCCACCACATGGCCGAGGCCCTGTATAAATCCCTCGGGAAGGCCCTCGCCCAGGCCTACCGACCCTCGACCCTGGTTCGTTCCACCAAGGGCAGCCTGTAGCGTGGGGCCGCGGGGCGACAGGGCCTTGCGGCGCAACCTTGGACGAGCCGATCGACCTACCCATTTTCCACCTCTCAAGAAACCGATATAGTTTGAAATATTTTGTGTTGATTTTATTGTCAAATATCTCTATAGTTAATGCACCAGTACCATGAAGTATGAAGATCTTTTTAACCGGTTCCCCGAGAAAGGCTTCATCAAGACGTCGTTGGGCGGAAAACGGGATTTATCCGCGCAGCAGAAGGCGTTGCTCAACAGGAAGGGAAACGAATTACTGAACAGAGGAGATTCGGAAACCGCCAAGCGTATCTTCATCACGACCGGCTATTCCGACGGCATGATACGGATCGGCGACCTCTATCTGTCCCGAAATCGTCCCTTGGACGCGTTCCAGATGTATTGGATGGCGCCCGACAAGAGAAAAAGCGGTGAACTCATTGAAAAAATGGCCGCTATAATTCAAAATTTGCTCGGGGAAGAGGAAGATTAAAATGATTGATGAACCGATGAACGAGCAGCTACAAGCCGAAATATCCGCTTCCGTTCAGGAAGAGCAGAGCAAGGAACTCCAGGAGATTTCGGAGCTTTCAAAACATGGGTATCAATATCTCAAGGAAAACAGGGTCGAGGAAGCGGAGGAGTGCTTTTCCAGGATACTGGAGAAGGACAGGGAGAACAACTACGCCCTGGTCGGCCTCGGCGACGCAGCCCGAAAACGGGGGGCTTTCAGGGATGCGGTCGAGCACTACCGGAAATGCCTGACGCACCATCCGGGAAACAACTATGCCCTTTTCGGCCTTGCGGACTGTTACAAGGCCCTGAACCAATACCAGAAAGCCATCGAGATCTGGGAACAGTATCTCATCCATGACGATCACAATATAACCGTCCTTACCAGGGTCGCCGACGCCTACCGCAAGGTCAGGGACTTCAAAAAATCCAAGGTCATCTACCTCAAGGTTCTCGAAATGGAGGAGAACAACGCCTACGCGCTGATCGGCCTGGGCCACCTCCATTACGATTTCAAGGAGTACAAGGACGCCCTGTTCTTCTGGGGAAAGATCCTCGAGCTCCACGGCGACAACGTCGACATCCGCGTCCTCACCTCGATGGGGAACTGCCACCGGAAGATGAAAACCTTCGCCGAAGGCATCCCCCTTTTCGAACGGGCCCTCAAGATCGACCCCGACAATTTCTACGCCCTGTTCGGCCTCGCCGACTGCTACCGGGGGCTCGGGATGCAGTACCGTTCCCTCGAATACTGGAACCGCATACTCGAGAAGGATCCCCACAACAAGGTGATACTGACCAGGGCGGGGGACGCCTACCGGAACATGGGCGAGTACGACAACGCGAACGATTACTACACCAAGGCCCTCAACATCGAGTACGACGTCTACGCGGTCCTCGGGCTCGCGACGATCGCCAAGCTCCAGGAAAAGTACCTCGACGCCGTCGCCTCGCTCTCGAAACTGCTGCAGAATGACCAGAGGAACTACCGGCTCTACCTCGAGATCGCCGACTGCTACATCAGGGCGAACGAAAAGGAAAAGGCTCTCGAAACCCTCGTGCAGTTCCAGCAATTCGGAATCCGGAATCCGGCCATTTCAGAGATGATCGAGCGTCTCAAGTAACCGATGGACAATCAAGCAGCACCCGGGGTAGCCTCGCCGCTTCCCCCGCTCTCGGGGCTTCTGCCCGCTGAGATCGTCGAGTCGTGTTCCCTCGACAAGTCCTTCCAGGGGAAACAGATCTTCAAATGGATTGCCCGCGGAGCCGACTCGTTCGGCCTCATGACCGACCTTTCGGCGTCCCTGCGCTCCCATCTCGCGAAATCCTTCCGGGTTCGGTCATCGACGATTGGCGAGCGCCTCGCCGACGGCGACGGCACCGTCAAGATTGCCTTGGCGCTCGCGGACGGGAACGTGGTCGAGTGCGTCCTCCTCGTCGATTCGGAGGGAAGGAAGACGGCCTGCCTCTCGAGCCAGGTCGGCTGCCCCATGGGCTGCGTCTTTTGCAGGACGGGCCAGCTCGGCTTCGCCCGAAACCTCGAGGCGTCGGAGATCGTCGACCAGTTTCTGGTCCTCAATGCGGAGTTCGGCCCGCTCCAGAACATCGTTTTCATGGGTATGGGCGAGCCCCTGCTCAACCTCGATGCCGTCAGAAAGGCGATAGCCATCCTGACCCATGCCGACGGGCTCGGGCTTTCGAGGCGGCGGATCACCCTTTCGACCTCGGGACTCGTCGAGGGAATCCGCGACCTCGCCGACAACGGGCCGGACGTGAGGCTTGCCGTTTCCCTTACCGCGGCCGACCCTGCCGTCAGGACTCCGCTGATGCCCATCACCCGCTCGAACCCGCTGCCGGAACTCCGCGAGGCCCTGCTCTACTACCAGGAAAAAACGAAGGACAGGATCACCCTCGAGGCCGTTCTCATCGGCGGAGTCAACACGGCCCCGGGCGACGTCGACGCCCTGAGGGCCTTCATCGACGGCCTCCAGGTCACGATGAACCTCATTCCCTGGAACCGGGTTCCCGGCATGGACTTCAAGGAGCCGACGAGGCAGGAGCTCGAGGATTTCGAGTCGATGCTCGAGGAAAAGGGGATCCAATTCACCCAGAGGGCCCGACGGGGTCGCGGCGTCTCGGGAGCCTGCGGCCAGCTCGGCACCGTACTCAAGAAAAAAAGCCCGGCCTGACGACCGGGCTCAACCTTCGGCAATGCGAAAAAACTCGGGCTACTTCTTCTTCGCCGTGGCCTTGAGCGAGTCGAGGGGCTGGATAGCGTCCTCGATCGTCCACGGGTTGGCGAGGTAGACGTAGGTTCCGCCCTCGAGGGTCACGTAGAACTTGCCCGTATCCTTTTTCTTCGCGCCGACCAGGATGGCGTAGCCCTTCCCCGTGTCCCCCGCGATCGAGATGACGGCGGTCGGATTTCCGAGGCCGGTCTGATCGGCCGGATCGGCGGTGAACTCGCTTCCCTCGAAGGCCGAGAGCCTCGTGACGGCCGTTTTCACCTTGACCGGATCCGCCTTGAAGGCGGGATTTCCCTCGACGACCCAGGTCTCGCCCCGGCCTCGGGTGATCCGGTACACCGCATTGACGGTCTTTTTGTCGTCGATGGCCAGGTTCTGCGCCTTGAAGGCCACCGACTGGATGTTCCTCTCGGTGAAGTCCTCGGGAAGGAGCCTCAGGTTCTCCCAGTACTGGGTATCGTTGGCGGTATAGGAGGAGAAGCCGTTTCCGACTTGATAGACCGAGTCCTTGCCGGCAATCCTCACGTAGACGCTTCCCGAGGTCGGAGCCTGCTTGCCGACGAAGAAATCGCCGATGACGGCTCCTTTCGCGTTCTTCACGGTTATCCGGTTCGCCGCGTCGTCACCCACCTCGAAGTTCTTCCAGGTGGCCTTCGCCTTGCTCACGACGAAAAGCTCTGACTGGGAAAGCAGGGCCTGGGCGAAGGCCTCGATCCTCTCTTTCCGCGCCGGATAGGTCGCCCCAGAGGCGACGACGGTCCAGGACTTTCCCGACCTCGTGAAGACAAGGTCGGAGGACGCCGTTCGGATTTCGGCCGAACCGATTTCGTCTATGGTGCGGGCCTGCACCAGGCGCCCGGAGGCGGCCCGCTTCCAGGCGTTCTCGGGCGAGAAAACGATGCTGATCGCGAACAGCACCACGAGGACGCCGAGCGCAGAGGAAAGAATTATCAGCTTATTTTTGTACGTCATTGGTTGCCTCCGGAACGGTGCGCTGAAGTTTCCGCCGCTTCGCCGTCCTCCAGACCGCGAAGAAGATGACGAGGAGGGGGATGAAGACGACGTTGACGGCCTCGGCCCAGAAGGCGGCTGCGGCCTTCTGCGCGGGGTCCTGGATTCGGTTCAGGGTGATCTCGTGGGTCACCCTCGTCTTGATGGAGAGGAGATCGTCGTCCGAGGAGAGCCAGTCGGCGCTGTTCAGCAGGAAGTCGATGTTCCCCGTGTTCCTCGAATATTGTTGGAGCTCGGTCGCGAAGGCCGAATTGCCGACGACGATCATCCGGGTATCCCTGCCCTTCGCGAGGGTATCCTTCCAGTCGGTCTTCGTGCCCTTTCGCACCGGGATCGGCTTGCCGGCGAAGTAGCTCTGGAATTCCCCTGAAAGGGCATAGGCGAGGACGTACTTCCTGGTGGTGCTGCCCTGCTCGGCGTAGAAGGCCGCAGGCCCCGCGTTCGGGGTGGTCACGAAGTTCTTCGTCTGGAGCCAGGCCTGGCCGGTCGAATTGACGATGGGCTCGGCCTTTACGCCGTCCACCTTTCTCGCCTCGAGGGGGCTCGGCCAGAAAAGGGAAAGGCCGGCGAAACGGCTCGTGATCGGATTCTTGGTCGACACGTTCTCGCTGCGGATCGAAATCCAGTGCGGGTACTGGACGAGGTTGATCATCATCCCGCCGAGGGGAGAGGCCGTCTGGAAGGGCACGGTGAGGCTCGACTTGTCGAGGACGAGCTGCTTGCCGATCTGGACGCCGTAGGTCGCGATCGCGGTGAGGGGCGAATCGTTCGTCACCGCCGTCGCGGTGAGGGTCTGCTGGGCATCGACGTCGACGCCGGGGACGGCGAAGAGGGTGTGGCCTCCCCTCATGATGTACTGGTCGATCGGGTAGAGGTCGAAGTCGTCCAGTCCCGTGCCGCCGAGCACGAAGAGGACCGATACGTCGGCGGGAACGTCCTGGCCCGGCTGGAGCTCGCGGACGGTGAAGGACCTCTGCAGGGACTGCTGAAGGGTCTGGAAGTCCTGGGAGAAATTCTTCCCGGCGTCACCGACGACGACGCCGACAACCTTCTGCTGGTTCCTGACGATCTTCCGGATCCTGGAGGAAAGCTCGTACTCCAGGGTGTCGGTCGCGAACACGACGGGCAGGGTCTCGGTGCGGTCCAGGTACTGGATCACGATGCCCGTGTAGACCATCGCCACGCTCTGCTCGTTCTGCTCGACGGTCTGGATCTGCTGGGGAAGGACACCGAGCCTCTCGACCGCGGCCTCGGAGGCCGTCTTCGCCGGGTCTACGATGGAAACCCGGATCTTTCCGTGGGAGAAGGCCGAGTATTCATTCAGAAGATCCTCGATCTGCTTGGGCATCGGGTGCATCTTCTCGAGCTTTTCCGAGATGTAGTAGGTCACCTGGACCTGTTCGGGAATCTCCCTGAACAGGTTCTTCGATACGGAGGAGATGGTGTAGGCGCCGTTCTCCGTCATGTCGAAACGGGTGAAAAAGCGCACGCTGTCTATGCCGACGAAGGCGACGACGGCGAGCGCGAGGATGAACAAAAGGAGTTCCTGTTGTCGTTTCTTGTTCATGGGCTATCTCCACTTCTTGAAGACGAGAACCTTGGTGTTCAGGTAGAGGAAAAGGGTCACGGCGACGAGGAAGTACAGCACGTCGCGGGTGTCGACCACGCCCTTGATGAGGCTCTCGAAATGATACCCGAGGGACAGGTAGTTGAGGACGGCTGCGAACCAGACGGGCAGGTTGAAGATGCTCGCCGCCTGGCTGACCATCGTGATCGCGATGAGGACGATGACGCCGAAGATGAAGGCGCTGATCTGGTTCGACGAGACCGAGGAGATGAACTGTCCGATGGCGATGGCCGCGGCCCCGAGGAGGAGGATGCCGAGGTATTCGCCGACGATCTGGCCCGGATCGAAATGCCCGAAGGCCGAAACCGAGAAGGGCACCGGGATCGTCAGGGCGAGCATGATGGCGAGAAGGGAGAAGGTGGCGAGGAACTTGCCGATGACGACGTCGCGTTCCCGGAACGGCAGGGTGAGGAGGAGCTCGGCCGTCCCCATCCGCTTCTCCTCTGCCCAGCTCCTCATCGTGAGGGCCGGGACGAGCACCGTGAATATCGTCGGCATGACCGAGAAGAAAACCCTCATGCTGGCGCTGTTCGAGGCGAAGAAATGCTGGATGTAGAAAAACCAGACGGACGAGAACACGAGGAAAAAGAGGGTCGCGATGTACGCGATCGGAGAGTTGAAGTAGGATTTCAGCTCTTTGCGAAAAACCGCAGTGGTTGGGGTCATTTCCCGTCTCCTTCATGCGTCAGCTTGACGAAGATGTCCTCGAGGCTGAACCTCTCCTGGGCGAGCTCGAGAAGCTTAAGCCTTCGGCCGACGGCCCAGTCGAATATCCTTTCCCCACCGTCGTCGACGGGATCCATCGAAAACTTGACCGAAACGGCACCCGCTCCCGCGGCGGTGGCCGAGAGCAGCTTTCGGAATCCGGGGATTTCGGGAAGGCCGGCCTTGAGCGAATCCGCGTCGGCGCCCTTGAGGGTCGCGTGGAAGAGGACCTCGCCCTTCATGCCCTTGGTGATCTCCTCGACCGTACCCTGGGCGGCGATGCGTCCCTCGTTCAGGATGAGCACCCGGGAGCAGACGGCCTCGACCTCCTGCAGGATGTGGGTGGAGAGGATGACCGTCTTCTTCTCGCCGAGGCGCCTGATCAGCTCTCGTATCTCGATGATCTGGTTCGGATCGAGGCCGGTGGTCGGCTCGTCCAGGATCAGGATCTCGGGATCGTGGATGATGGCCTGGGCGAGGCCCACGCGCTGGCGGTAGCCCTTCGAGAGGGTATCGATCCCGCGGTAGTACATCTTCTCAAGCCCGCATTCGTGGACTGCCCAGTCGGTCCTTTCCTTCTTGAGCCCGCCGGCGAGGTTCCTCGCGTTCGCGATGAAGTCGAGGTACTCGGCAACGGTCAGGTCCTGGTAGACCGGGGCGTTCTCGGGAAGGTAACCCACGCGCTTCTTGATCGCCAGGGCGTCCTCGTAGACGTCCAGGGAATCGACGCTCGCCCTGCCCGAGGTTGGATAGTGATAGCAGGTCAGGATCTTGATGATCGTAGTCTTGCCTGCGCCATTCGGGCCGAGGAGGCCGACAATCTCGCCTCCGGCTTCCCCGCCTGAAACGGAGAAGCTCACCCCCTTGACCGCTTCGAAGGTACCGTAGGATTTCCGCAAATCTTCTACTACTACCATTCATGTCTCCTTGCAGTACGGTTTCAATCCTCGTTTTCAATGGGAAGGACGAGACGGTCCCGGGAAAGGATGGTTCCCGGGAAGACCGCCTGGGCTTCCCGCAACAGCTGTTTCAGGTTCTGCTCGTTGTAGCGGGGGCTGTAGTGGATGAGGGCGAGCTTTTTCACGCCCCCCGCGTCGCGGGCGATCACGGCGGCCTGCTCGGCCGTCATGTGGCGCTTCTCGACGGCGCTCTCGAGAAGGTCGTGCTCGAACATCCCCTCGCAGACGAGAAGGTCCGAATCCGCCACCTCCCGCGAGATCTCGGGGAAGTAGAGGCTGTCGGTCACGTAGCCGAATTTCCTGCCTGACCGGGGGGCGCCGAGGACCTCCTCGGGACGGACGATCCGACCGTCGGCGACGGTCACCGGTTCCCCGCCCTGGAGCCGGGACCAGAGCGGGCCACGGGGCACGCCGAGCTCCATCGCCTTGTCGGGGAAAAAGGCGCCGGGCCTCTTGTCCTCCTCCATGACGTAGCCGAGGCAGGGTTTGGTATGGCGGAGCCAGAAGGCCCTGATGGAGAATCCGTCCCCCCGGAAGACGATGCCGGGCTCCGAGACTTCCTTCACGATGATTTCGTAGTTGATGTACATGTCGAGCACGCTTCGGCTCGTCTCCACGTATTCGGCGATCTTCGGCGGACCGAAGATGTAGAGAGGCTCATCGCGGTCCACCTGGGAGGAAAGCATCAGGAGGCCGGGAAGCCCGGTGACGTGGTCGGCGTGGGTGTGGGAGATGAAAATGGACGTTATTTTTTTCCAGCGAAGGTTCAGGCGGCGCAGGGAAACCTGGGTTCCCTCTCCGGCGTCGAACAGGAAAAGCTCCCCTTCCCTTCGCAGTAAAACCGATGTCAAATGGCGATTCGGCAGCGGCATCATTCCGCCGCAGCCCAAGATGAAAGCCTCAAGATTCATGGTAGGCGATACTACTATAAAACCTCGGGTGTTTCAAGGAAGCCCTTCACCGGCGGGGCTAGCCGACAGACGGGGGTCAGGGATCTCGTTCCGCCGGCCACCCCGCCGATTTCACGGCATTCCCTGGCGCTTCGCCCGCGATTGTGATACCGTGGCCCTATTCTATCGAGGAGGACGAGAATGAAGGTTTTGATCGTCTCGGGCACGCCGAAGCATGAGGGCCTCTGCCATTCCTGCGTGGAGAGCGCCCGCTTGGGGGTTGAGAAGGCCGGCGGCGACTGCGAGGTCGTCAACCTGTGCCAAACGAAGCTCAAGGTCTGCGCGGTGTGCGGCGAGGGCTGGGGAACCTGCCGGCAGGATCACGTCTGCCAGTTCGGGGACGACGGCTTCGACGCCATCCAGGAAAAGCTCGCCGCCGCGGACGCCCTCATCTTCGTGACGCCGGTCTACTGGGGCGACATCTCCGAGGCGATGAAGGCGTTTTTCGACCGCTACCGCCGGTGCGAGGCTTCGAAGGGGGACTCGAGCGCCCTGAACGGCAAACGGATCCTGCTCGTCGCCTCCCCCGGAGGAAGCGGCAACGGCATGGTGAGCTGTTTCGAGCAGATGGAAAGGCTCTGCAAGCACCTGAAGGCCGAGATATTCGATTTCGTCGGCGTCAACCGGTGGAACAGGGAATACAAGCTCGTGACCATAGGCGAGGCCGCCTCAGCACTGGTTGCCCAATCGAAATAACCGGCAGGATACGGTCAACGAACCGGGAGGAGAAACATGGCCGATACCGCTCTCGAAAAAAGGAAGGATTCCCTCATACGGGGAATCAGCGAGGCATTCTCCCATGGACGGATGGACTTGGCGAGCTTCGAGGCGGCGGTTTCCCGCATCACCGTCTGCGAGGACGACACTTCCCTCGAGGCGGAAGCGGCCTCCCTGGGAACATCCCTGGCGACGGTCCCGAACACCGCGGAGCCCCGGGACGCCGATGTCGTGGAGCTCGACTGCGTGAGCAGCGGCATCCGGAAAGTCGGCGAATGGGTGAAGTCCGGCCGCTACCGGCTCAGGCTCAGGTCCTCGAACGTCCGCCTCGATCTGAGCTCGTACGAGGGCTCGAGCGGCTTCCGGCTGGAGCTCGAGATCCTCGCCACCTCGAGCAGCGTGCTCGTCATCGTGCCGAGGGGCTTCGAGGTCGAGGACAAGATCGAGGAACGCCAGAGCAGCGTCATCAGGAACAAGCCCCGGGCCGCCGGCTCAGGCGACGCCATCGTGGTGATTTCGGGTTCGCTCAGATCGTCGGTGGTCAAGGTTAAATACCGCTGACGACCCCGCTTCAACATCGATTCCCCGCGTGATAGACTGGCCCCACATAAGGAGACATCCATGCCGATTTCCCTGCGACGCTGGAGCGACCTCTCTGAAAGCGAACGTTCGTCGGCCCTCAAGCGGTCCGAAAGCGATATTTCCTCGGCCCTCGACATCGTCAAGCCCATCATCGAGGCGGTCAGAAAGGAAGGCGACCGCGCCGTCGTCGAGTGCACGGCGCGTTTCGACAAGGCCGACATCTCCCGGCTCCCGCTCAGGGTCCAGGAATCCGAATACGAGGCGGCCGAGCGCTCCCTCGAGCCGAAAACGAGGGACGCCCTCGCCTTCGCCATCGAAAACGTCAGGCGCTTCCACGAAATCCAGAAACCCCGGGGCCTCGAGTTCGTCGAGGTGAGGCCCGGCATCCTCGCGGGAGAGCGGGCTACTCCGATCGATTCCTGCGGGCTCTACGTTCCCCGGGGCCGGGGAAGCTTCCCCTCCATGCTCTACATGCTCGCCGTTCCCGCCAAACTCGCCGGCGTGCCGCGGATCGCCGTTTTTTCCCCGCCGAATCCGGACGGAACGGTGGACGCCGCCTGCCTCTTCGCCGCACGCCTGGTCGGCGTCGACGAGTTCTACCGGGTCGGGGGGAGCCAGGCCATAGCCGCCCTCGCCTACGGCACCGAAACGATCCGGCCCGTCCTCAAGATCGTCGGCCCCGGCTCGCGCTACGTCGCGGCGGCGAAACGCCTCGTCGCGGACGTCGTCGACATCGGCATCCCCGCCGGGCCTTCCGAATCCATCATTCTCGCCGATTCGAGCGCCGACCCGGCCCTCGTCGCCCTGGACCTCATGATCGAGGCCGAGCACGGCTCGGATTCCCAGGCCCTCCTCATCACGGACGACGAGGCCCTCGCGAAGGCCGCCGTCGCCGAAATGGAAAGCCTCCTTCCCGGCATTCCCGAGCCGAGGCGAAGCTTCGTCGCCGACGTGCTCTCGGGCTACGGCGGCGCCATGATCGTCGCCTCGATGGACGAGGGGATCGAACTCGTGAACGCCTTCGCCCCCGAGCACCTCCAGATCCAGTCGTCCTCGCCATTCGACTACCTCGCGCGGATCCGGAACGCCGGGGAGATCCTCCTCGGCGACCGCGTGCCCTTTTCGGCGGCGAACTACGCCACGGGCCCCAACGCCGTCCTCCCGACCGGGGGCCGCGCGAAAACCTGGGGGCCGGTGTCCGTCCGCGACTTCGTCAAGTACCAGTCGGTCGTGCACTGCACCGATCAGGGACTCGCCCTGCTTTCACCCCACGTGGCGGCCCTTGCCGACTACGAGGGCTTCGTGACCCACGGAAACGCGGTGAAGAACCGGAAAGCCGGAACAATCGGCGGAAAGGCGGCCCGATGAGAAAAGCCTTCGCGACCGCGGACGAGGTCTTCTCCTGGATCGGGGAATTCCTGAACCAGGAAAAGGGCCAGGACGTGAGGAGCTTCAGGCTCGACCGCATCGAGCTCCTCGCCTCGATGTTCGGGAATCCCCAGCTCTCCTACCGCACCATCCACGTCGCCGGCTCCAAAGGCAAGGGTTCGACCTCGGCGATGATGGCCTCGATCCTGGACGCCGCGGGTTTCCGCACCGGGCTTTACACCTCGCCCCACCTCCTGAGCTACAAGGAAAGGATCACCATCGCCGGCCGCGAGATCCCGGACGAGGCCTTCGCCTCCGCGGGCGACAGGCTCAGAGAAAAGGTCGAACGGATCGACCCGGCCGCGTTTCCGGGGGGCTGCCCGCCGACCTTCTTCGAGCTCCTGACCCTCCTCGGCTTTCTCATGTTCCGCGACCTCGGCTGCGAGTGGGTTGTCCTCGAGGTCGGCATGGGTGGTAGGCTCGACGCGACGAACATCTGCCTCCCCGAGGCGAGCGTCCTCACGAGGATCGAGCTCGAGCACGTCGAGTACCTGGGCGACACGATTGCCAAGATCGCGGGGGAGAAGGCCGGCATCGTCAAGCGAGGACGCCCCGTCCTCTGCGGGAGACAGCCCGAGGAGGCCCTCGCCGTGTTCAGGGAAAAGGCCCGGGCGGCGGAATCCCCCTTTTCCTACCTGCCCGATCTCTGCACGATCGACTCGGCCGTCGTCGACCGTACGGGCACCCGCATCGGCTTCACCCTGACCGACCGGGCGGCGAGCGAGCGCTTTTCGGCGACCTTGAGGCTTTTCGGCCGGATCCAGGCCGAAAACGCCGGCTTGGCCGCCCTCGCGATCAGGCAGGCGGCGCCTGAGGTTTCGAGCGATACGATCGTTCGGGGCCTCGAGGCCGCCTGGCTCCCCGCCCGTTCCGAGGTGGTCCCGGGCGAGCCCCCCGTGATGTTCGACGGCGCCCATACCCCGGCCTCGGTCGCGTTCGCCCTCGAGACCTTCTCAGCCCTTTTTCCGGGACCGGCGACCCTCATCTTCGGCTGCGCCCTGGGCAAGGATGTCGGGGCCATGGCTCGGGAGCTTTCACCCCGGTTCGACGAGGTCATCGTGACCACGCCGGGGAGTTTCAAGAAAAGCGACTCGGGAGAAACCCTCGCCGCGTTCACGGCAGCCGGGAAAACGGCCCGGTTCTTTCCCGACCCGGAGGCCGCGCTCGCCGACGCGGAGTCGGCCGGCAGGCCCGTCCTCGTCACGGGCTCCTTCTATCTCGCCGCCGAGATCATGAGGAGGCTGAAATGCGGAACGAGCTGAGCCTCGAGGATCTGATGGCCGGCAGGAGCGCAGCCCCGGTCGGCGGAAATCGAGCCGCCTCGATCGGGGACGACAGGCCCGGCCGTATCTTCGCCTGCGTCGGCGACCTGACCGAGTTCGAGGGGGACGCGATCGTCAACGCCGCGAACTCAGGGCTGCTCGGGGGAGGTGGGGTCGACGGGGCCATCCACCGTGCCGCCGGCCCTTCCCTCCTCGCCGAATGCCGCCGCATCCGGGAAACCGTGCTGCCCGACGGCCTCCCTGCGGGCAAGGCCATCGTCACGGCGGGGGGGAAGCTCAAGGCGCTCCACGTCGTCCACACCGTCGGGCCTGTCTGGCATGGGGGAAAATCGGGAGAAGAGGAAACCCTCGCCTCGTGCTACACGGAATCCCTTCGCGCCGCCGCAGCTCTCGGCATCGAATCGATCGCCTTCCCCGCCATATCTACCGGCGTCTACGGCTTTCCCAAAAGCCTCGCCGCCCCCATCGCCTACGGCGCCGTCAGGGCCTTCCTCGAAACCTCCCGGATTCCCAGAAAAGTCGTTTTCGCTTTCCACGACCGGGGAGACCTTGAAATATTTCTGGATTCGCTTGACATAATTTCTGAAAAACGATAATCTGGCCTCGTTCTGAGCATTCCCCTGTAGCTCAGCTGGCAGAGCAAGTGGCTGTTAACCACTGGGTCCCTGGTTCGAACCCGGGCGGGGGAGCTTTTAAGGCCGTCCATTGGACGGCCTTTTTATTTACCCCATAAAGAATTAGCTCGAAATAGGTTCTATACCCTTTTAGACTTGGCTAACAATATGCTTTTCCTGTAAGCAAAAAGAAAGCAGTTTTGAAAAGGGGGAAAATGGATATGAAAAAAAAGTATCCCGAACCATTCCGCCGCAAAAAAGAAAACGGGGCCGTTTATTACTTCGTGGCGCCTGATGAGGCCGGAAAGCGCAGGAACTTCTCGACGGGCGAGACGCAGAAAGAACGAGCCCGAGCCTTTATCCGCGATTTTATGGACAAATCCAGATCAAGCACGTCGGTCCTCACCTTTCGCCAGTATGCGGAACCATATTTTATATGGGAAGAAGGCAAATCTCCTCTATGTCCTCATGCCGCCCGCCTCGTTGAAGAAAAGAAAG
This sequence comes from Spirochaetaceae bacterium UBA1318, assembly GCA_002307015.1. Classification (GTDB taxonomy): domain Bacteria; phylum Spirochaetota; class Spirochaetia; order Treponematales; family UBA1318; genus UBA1318. The sequence goes on along the minus strand of DBTK01000025.1, from coordinate 17,891 downwards.
TCATAGGCCGCCAGCATTGTCTTGCCTCCCGGCGGCTTCTCGAGAAATGGATTTTTACCGATCCCATTTTCCCTACCCTCAAAATAACCGAAATCCGCCGGGCTCACGTTATCGACCTCCGGGGCCGTCTTCTTGCACGGGGGAAGATCAATACCGCAGGCAAGGCAATCGAGGCCGTGAAAACGATTCTTGCAGAGGCGGAATTCCGCGAGGACATTGACTGGAATCCCGGTACTCGAGTTTCAAAACCCAAGGGAATCCCCCGCGTTCGCGGATCTTTCACCATCGAAGAAATCCGCGCAATTTTGGCGGAACGGCCGGGACGTATGGGCGACGACCCCCGGATCGGCTCAGCCTTCATCACCATGTTTACCCTCGGTGTTCGTTGTGGGGAACTCCGCGCGCTCCGTTGGCGACATCTTGACCTTGAAAAACGATCCGGCACAGTCGAAGAGGCTACGAAGGGCGAATCAGGAACAGAGACCGGAAAACCAAAATGGGAAAAGGTTCGCAAGATCGCCCTCCCCCGCCTACTCGTGGAAGAACTGAAGGCATGGAAAAAAATATCGGAACATACCGGGCCGGATGACTTCATTTTTTGCGACGATGACGGAAAGGGGCTCACGCAGCAGGTAATAAAGGATAGTTTTCAATCCATGCTCGATCAGGCGACGACCGCAGAGGGCGAAAAAGAGCCGCTTCTCAAAATAGAGGGCCGATGGCTAACACCGCACTCAACCAGACATACCCTGAATAGCCTGCTCCTTGCCTCCGGGGTCTCGCCGCTCAATGTCGCCGAGTTTTTAGGCTGGAGCTCCGAAATTGGTCGCGCCATTTCGGCCGTCCAGAAAAATTATACTCACCTCGAATTAGTGGACCTCATGAAGGTGGCCGACATGATCGATGAGCTATTCACGCCGAAAAAACAGCCCGAGCGCATACTTCATCTAGCGTAAAGCTAAAACAGGTAAGAAGTATGATAAGACCGGTATACTTGCATACTTCCTACGTACTTTAGCATACTTTCGACATACTTCTTATGTAGTTCCTACCTGTTTTAGCATACCTAATTGTTTCTGATAAAAACAATTATTTTCAAAAAAAAGCGACTAGACCCTTTACGGATTAAAATATTCTGCGTATACTTTAGGAAGAATATGAGATCACGAACGTCGTGAGATGTACGTGATCTCATATCAAAAATCCAGAACGTCGCGACGACGTACGAGGGGTTAAAATGGAAAACGCCGAAAAGTTACTTACGGTGCGCGAGTTTGCAAAACTCGTCCGGCTGTCTGAGATTACCGTTTACCGTCGTGTTGAAGATGGATCGTTCCCGTCGATCAAATGCGGAGGCCGCCGTCTGGTACCCGCAGCTTTTCTTGACAACCTTATCGATACAGCGCTTACGAGCCGGTAAGCCATGCATGGCATCAACGAGGCCTTCGCAGCTATAGCGAAGGCGGACATCACGGGGAAAACTGTCCCCGACAACAGCCGCGCCACCATCGCCGAGGCGACGGATGAAGAGCTCGACGAGGCCAAGACATATGCCGCCGAAGAGGATCTTCTCGCCCTCTCCTGTGAATTCCTCAATGCTCCTAGTCATGCCCTCGGCGCGCGCATCGCCTATATCACTTTCGACAACACGGTAATAGCTGAGCGCCTCGCCCTTTCAGGTCGGCCCGATTTTTTCATTCTTGATGGTGTTGTTCATGTTCCATTCGACACGATCAAAAAGAGCGTAGGCCAGATCCTCGAAAAGGCTGTCATGCTGGCTTTCGAGTCCCTCGAGTCCGAAACCGAAGGCGCCGAGATCAAGGACCTATATAGCGCTGCGGGGAAGGCTCGCAAGTTCGCTAGGACCTCAGACGCGATAAACGGAGTTTTATCCTTCCTTGCCGATTACGTTCTGGTCCCCGGCGGAATTCCCTGGAATGCTTCATCCGAGTGTCTCGCAACGACTACAAAGATTCTTGACTGGACTGGCCCCGAACTTATAGTGAGAGACCGAAGATCAGGCGAATATTTTCGCGATCGTGTCCCCGGCTCGGCCGAGGAGGTCGTCGCCGCTACTTTTGCGCCTAAGTTCAACTACTTCCTTGAAACCCTTTTTCACGATGCTGACACACGACGCAGTGCCCGCGAAGGCCTTGCCTTGTGCATATCCGGCAGGGCCTCGAAGACAGTGCAGATATGGACGAACGCCGAGGGAGATGCAGCAAAAACAACCCTCGTAGACCTCATGCGTGCTCTTGTGCCGGGGCGGGCTGTTATGGGGAAAAATGCACTCATTCTCTGGAAGGGAGACCCGAGCGCACGGCGGTTTGGAATCATCGAATGCCAAGGCGCTATGATGCTTGTCTTCGATGAGCCTTCGGGAATTTTTGACGTATGCGGTATTAAGGTGTTTTCGAGCCTCGGGACCATAGCAGGCGAGGCCAAGGGACAGAATGGAATCGAGTTCCCGCAGACTTGGGGCGGATTCGTTATAACTTGCAACGAGCTCCCCCGATTCTTTCCAGCCAACGACGGTGGATTTCTTTCTAGGATATTCGTACTCCCGTTCTCCACGATTTTCTATCCGGATGACGCATCGTACAAGCGGAGGCTCGAGGAGGGCGTGCCACCTGATAGGCTTAAGCCCGCCGGGGATAAAGTCGCAATCCTCGATGACCTCATGACCGAGCGCCCGGCCATCCTTGCCTCGCTTATTCGTACTTGGATCGAGGTACGAGGGCGAGGCGGGAGGCCTTATGAGTCGCCCGAGTGCGCGAAGGCGAAGGAAACATATCGAATGATCAATGATTCCGCACAGCTCTTCTTTTTCGCCTACTTCGTTCGAGACGACTATGGCGCCGTGGACTATAGAACTGTCAAGGATTTTTGGATCGAGTTTTCCGGAGAGTCCAGGCCGTCAATGCGGGATATCGTCGCCATGCTCATAAAACGATATCCGTTCATTGTTCCTAAGCAGAGTCATGGAATCCGAAAGCTAACCGGAATCGCCTTAAAAACGGAAAATTGTCCAGAAAATAGTAAAACGGGTACCTCGGGTACCTCAGAACTGCCTTTTCAAGTCCGTGAAAGGAAAAATGAGAAAAAGGATATACGGAATGGAAAATCGTGTTTTCAGGTACCCGAGGTACCCGAATCGTCCATCCTTCCCTCATGCCAATCGTGCACCTCGCGCCTTGCCTGCTGTCGTCGTGACGCCTTGACGACTGCATGCAGCGATTACACGGAGGCGAGCCAATGAAAGCATTCGATAAATATTTCTTAGGTTCTTCCGACGCATACCCGTGCACCGAGCGCCCAATGTCGCGGGGGCCTCGCTCTTTCACCTGGAACCGGTTTTCGAGCTTGACATGTCAAGCGTCAAGCTCTCTTGGAGGCCGATCATGACCGCTAGGTATCTCACCGCGTCCGAGCTCGGGCGCCTCGTCGGCGTTTCTAGACAGGCTGTAGCAGACGCCAAAAGGAAAGGGCTTATATCTCCGAACCGTGAAGGCCTCTTTGACATCATGTCGGTCGACCTTGAGCAATGGATTAAAAAACGCCCGTACCAGAGGGTGCAAGCCGCGCGAAAAACGGCCCGAGAGGCCTCTTCCCCCTTTCCGGCTGAAATCGTCGGTTCTGCGAAGCCCTCCGAGGAAATGGAGGATACCGAGCTTGACGAGATGGAAGAACTTACGCCAAACGCTCGGCATCGCAGCGCCCGCGGCTCCTCGAAGGGCGATCCGTCTTATGCAGAGAGTGAGCGCAAGCTCAAGGCGGCACAGGCAGATTTCTGGTCTACCAGGGCAGCGGAAAAACGCGGGGAATATATTCCTAAGCCCATCGTCGAAGCGTTCTTTAATAAGCTCTACGCAATAGAGCAGTCACAATTTTTAGTACGAGGCGACCGAATGGCGGCAAACCTCGTCGCGATCGTTAGAAGCGCAACAGATAATGAGGCGGAACTTGCTGTAAACCGTGCACTTACTGAAGACGCATATAAAGAACAGTCATACAAGAAGGCTGAACTTGAAAAATTCTTGCACAGTATCAAAGCCGAACTCAATGAGGAGGCCACGTCATGACCCCCTCCGACGCCGCCTTCTTCAAGGCCGCAATCGCGCGCCGCATACCTAGATTCCAAGCGACCGACGCCGCACTCTGCGCCGGAGGAGAAAAGATCATGGACATCACAGAGCTTCAAGCCTTCGCCGACCAACTCGGGGCGAAAATCCTCGCGGGCCTTCCTGCCGCCATCGCCGCCGGCATCACCCTGGCAGACGCGGCAAGAGAAGCCAAGGCTCTGGCCGACGCGCAAGCACGGGCACGTGACCAGTACGATCGCCTGCAGGCTAACGACCGTATGGCCGCCTCTTTCGACGCCGAGGAACGCGCTCGCCGCCTTGCCGCTCAAAGCGCGGAGCTTCACCGCGCCGACGTGCTCGCCAGGGCCCACGCCGACCGCGAGAAGCGCGAGCGCATCGTGGCGGAAGCCAACGCCGTTGGTATGCCTATAGACCTCGATGCGTTACCGAAATTGCCCGAGCCCGTTATCGATGAGCCGGAAGAGACTATTTCGAACTAGGCCCAGTAGGCCAGAGGAGAAACAAACATGGAAAAGCTACCTGCGATCAGGTTTTTAGGGTCGAGTGGCACCGCCTTGGACGATCGAGGTGCCGCCATCAAAGACGGCGTACCCACGGGCGTCCTGCATGTCCGGACGCATGTCTACGGCCCCGGCGATATTATCGAAGACCCCGACGACCTGGCCTTCATCGGCGCCGCTCGCATCCAAGAGCTCGTCGCCTTGGCCCAAGTTCAGTACGTGAAGGGAAGCCCGAAACCAAAGGAAGACATACACGGCGAATGGAGCGCCCAGGAAAAGGCTCGGGCCGAGGAAGCCGTGCGTACGGCGGCCGAGCGCTCCCGATTCTCGAGCGCACTCCGGGCGAAGGATGAGGCAAACGGTTTTGGCCTCGATGCATCCGGAAACCCGACGGCCGCCGAAAAAAGCCGCCGTGTGGCTATGGGAGGCTGAGACATGCCGCGGGAAATCACGCTATTCGAATGCTCCAGGCATCTCGGGGCCTTCAGGTGCCCGTTATGCGGACTCCCGCACAACGTTGCTTTATCTCTTGTCAATGGCGATTGCCTCCGCGGCTTCTGCCCTGAGTACCGGCAATATGTCGAGATGCACATCGTCAAGCGCATCTCGGGCGATGAGGTACCCCCGGCGATCAAGGCAACCGCTATTCTACCGTGACGGAGGGAATGAAATATGGAAATCGCGTGTACGGTATTTTACCCCGATCTGCGGACGCCCAATCAGTGGAAGGCTCCAGGCTCCGCACTGAGGGCTCGGATGGAAAATCCAAATTCGCTCCTCTACGGAAATGGAAAAATTGAAATCCGCCTTGACTTCACCGTGCAATACGACTACTGGCGTGCGATTCTCACGCCTGAGACTAGCCGCCTGTTCGGGATGGGGGCGATCATCGCTTCATGCCCGGACGACCTAAACGGGAATCTTTTGGTATTTCAATTCACCGATGCCGAGGATCCAACATTCCTTTACGCGGGGGCATGGCTCTCTTCAACCCTCGCAGACCTATTGCAGAGCTCTGCATATACCGCCCTGGAGCCCGAGGAGAGCAAGGAGATCTTCGACATTCTCGTTAGCCGTGCGCACGCCGAAGCCGTCTTTGCAACCGAGCGGGCGGTACGGCTAGAAAAAAAACAGGCCGATCTTGCGGCCAAGAATTATTACATACCGGAGGAAAATCATGAACTACGATCCTAAACAAGAAGCTCGTTTCGAAGCGCGTCAGCAGGCCCTTGGCAGGAGATCGAACACTATCACCAGCACGGAAAACCCCGAACCCGCCGCGGCTCCCGATACGGACGCTACAGTTCTCGGCCTCGACGCCGCAGGCCGCGAGGTTCGCCTTGCCGACTTCAGAGCAGAGGGCTTTGGACTCTTCCGCCGGTTAACTTCACCTGGTCCAGTCGGCCAAGCCCTTATGAATGCTCTTTGCGAAATGACCAACGGCATGGCCATGGAGTGCTACAGTCTCGGCCTCGACCGTGCGTCGTACACCGAGCGTGCCCGGTACGCTCTTTCTACCGGCATCGATCCAATGAAGGCGATAGAGGCCGAGATTTCCTACCGTAAGGCCCACAATGCATTACATGAGACGGCCCCGTTCGGTTCGGCGAGGAGGAAGAAATCATGAGCTTCATTCAAACGTATCAAAACGATGCGGTCTATCCCTTCCTCATCAACACCGCGCCGGTCATGGTGGCGGAAAATGAGAGCATTGCCGCCGACGCGAGCCGTACCGCGGCCCTCGCGCAGTACACCGTCATGGCCTACAACCCGACGACCGCCAAGTGGGTGCCGTGGTCGAGCGTCACCGCCTCGGATGGAACGGCCTACCCCGCCGGGATCCTGATGAACGACGGCGGCTTCACGGCGGCCCAGGTCGTCGCCGGTGTCACCGGAGGCGTTGCCATCCTCGTCGGCGGCTCCGGTCTAAGGATCGACAGCTCCCAGCTCGTGTTCGACACGGGCGTCGGGGGCGGCAACGTCGCCCTAAGCCTCGCAACGGTCATCTCGAGCAATGCGGCAGGAAGCGGAAGCGCAACGCCCTACGCCACGGTGACGGCTGAAAAATGGCTCCGCAATCTCGGGTTGTACATGCAGAACGTGGTCGTCGAGGACCTCGCGGAAAACTAGAACGAAAGGCCGAGGAAAGCGGGGATCACTCGGCTTTCTTCGGCTCATCAACGTGTTCCATGATGTCGCCGAAATCGACATGGAGGTATGTGCATATCCGCTCAAGGACGGCGAGCTCGACGCCTCCACCATTGTGCATTCGGGAAAGCGTTGAAGCAGAGATATCGCAAGCCCGGCCTAAGTCGGCAGCCCGCAATCCTCTTTGAGCGAGAATTACCCATAATCGAACAAATGATACACTCACAAATTCAGTTTCGCATTATTTCACTATCACGTCAATAAAATTGCGTTCAAAGGTAATAATTTTACTTGACAGGATATGAATGAGGGGGAATAATTACCTTTGAACGCAATATGCATTCCCGCCCCGCGTAGACGAGGCGAAAAATACGTGCGGTAACAAGCCGCAAAGAGAGGGATTATGAAAAAGGCATTGTGGAAGGTTCGAGCGTTTTTTATGGAAGCCGGCTTCGTGCTGACGCACCCGATCGGGTATCACTTCGTTTCCGGCTTTTACGTCCCGAAGGATATCGACGCCCGCCAGATCGTTGAGGCCGTCACCAAGGCCCGAGCCGCGAGCCTCGGGAGAGTCTAGTCATCATCAGCAACGCCCGCCCCTCATCGGGCGGGCTCTACCAGGAGGGACATCATGGAAGTTTTGAAACATTCTGACGATTTTCTTAACTACCTTCGAAAAATCCTTAACTACCCCGAAAATTCGGTTATCGCCTACGCTCACGACCTGAAACTCTTCGAAGACTACCTGAAGGAAAAGGGAATCACCGACGAGGCGCTGCTCACTCGCCCTATCTTTCGGGCTTTTATCGTTTACCTCTCGAATCTGGACCACAATCCACGATCGATCAACCGGACCTTCGCCGGGATCCGGAAATACATCACCTGGCAAATTCGTTTTGCAGGAATGCCCCCTTCCATGCTCGCAGCGATGAAGATGCACGTCAAAGAACATCGCCCCCTTCCGGAAATCCTCACGGAACCGGAGATCGTCCGGCTCATCGAGGCGCCGGACCTTACCAAATTCCTGGGGAAACGGGACCGGGCACTTTTCGAGACGCTCTACTCGACAGGCTGCAGGGCCGCGGAGATTGTCGGATTGAAACTCTCCGAGATGGACTTACAGAAGAGGACCGCGAAAGTAACCGGAAAGGGTGACAAGGACCGGATGGTTTTCCTGAATAATCACTCGATCGAAGCTCTCCGGGACTACCTCGCCGAACGGCCGGACCATGTAAAAAATGGCGTCAAGGAAGTCTTCATCAACGCTCGAGGCGAACACCTCCAGACCCGAGGAATCGATTTCCTGATTTCGCAGTATTGCGAGGCCCTGGGGATCAATCAGTCCGGAATTTCCGCGCATACCTTCCGGCACTGCTTCGCCACCTTCATCATGAACAACGGGGCCGACATTCGAATCATTCAAGAGCTTCTAGGCCATGAGTCCATTTCAACGACGATGCGGTATTGCCATCTGAGTATGGCGAAGATTCAGGACACCTATAACCGGACCTTCCCGCACGCGAAAGCGAAGGAGGTATGAAAATGAAAATACTATGGGCATCCGATTACTTTGAATACGGCGGTGGCCTGGGTTTTAGTGTTCATAATAGCAAATTGAGGCAGGCACTCGAAGGTCTAGGAGTCCAATTCGTTAACTCTCCGCAAGAGGCGGAAATTGCCGTCCATGTCGATCTTCCCGACCACTTCCAGCCGATAGCCGGAATATTTAATGTTCTATTCACGGCGACTGAGTTTTCCGAGCCATGGTTATGGAGCCCGATTGTAGAACGCGCTGATATGGTCGTCGTTCCCTGTGCATATAGCGCGGAGGTTGTCGCGAAGCATTACCATGGGCCCATTGCCGTCGTTCCTGAAGGAATCGATCCGGACCTTTTCCCCTACGTTGAGCGCCAAGAACCAGCCCCGGATGAACCATTCCGCGTGTTGTTTGTCGGAAACTATGGATGCTTTCCCAGAAAGGGGCTCGATCTTGTTTTTTCGACATGGGGCGCATGGCTGCGTTCGGGGAGAATACCGGCTAATGTTGAGCTATACATCAAAACGACTGATTTCCCTTTCCCGGATGATAATAAGGGGGCGTCGTTCTATCAAGCTACCCCCCAGACACTCTCCGTAGTACCTCACCAGCTGAACTTCTACAGTTTCCAGGGATTCGAGCCTAAGCCTGGTGCGAGCCTCCCTGATCCGACTGCCGGGGCGATGTATAAGCGGTTCGAACGCCTGCAGTCTTTTAACTATCTGGGGACTCATCCGGTAGATACTCCAGTTACTCCCGGCATGGTCATTGACCTGAGAACCCTTTCAGTCCAGGACCTCGCGGACCTCTATCGCTCCGCCCATGCGTTTTTGCTTCCGACGCGAGGTGAAGGATGGGGGCTCGTACTCTCTGACGCTCTCGCTTCGGGCCTCCCGTCAATATGGACTCACTGGTCGGGCCCCGTCGACTATGCCGGCCCCGATCCCGACGGCTGCGAAATCGGCTACCCGCTAAAGCGCTTTACGAATCCTGTTTTCGGATCCGCTTACGGGCCGAACGCCCTCGGCATTCCCTGCTATTGTGCCGAAGCGGACGAGACCGAAATACTCGAGAAACTTGAAACGGTCTATCACCACTACGCCGAGGCCCTCGAGCTCGGCCGCGCCGCATCGGCACGGATGCACACGAGGTATACGTGGTGCCAGGCCGCGACGAGATTCGTCGAGATACTGGAGGCCCACCTATGACCACCCGCGAACTCGTTTACTTGCTCGACACGACCCCCGAAACCCTCCGCGTCTGGATCGAACGTGTTGAAGGCGATTCGCTTCGCCTGGACCTCGTAGACAAATTCGAGGACGACGGGGACTGGTTCGACGATCGGGATGTTTTCACGATTCTCGCGGCAAAGGACAAGCCCGACCCCGAGGGGGCAGCACGCGAGGGTGTTCGCGAGATGGTAACGCGGGTGATCGATCGACATGCCTGTCATCTTCCGAACTCGACGCTATGGGCACAAATCCAGGGCGACGATCTCTTTTCACTTCGCGATGACCTCATAGCCGCTATTCACGCTAGACTCACGGAGGGGAAGGTAGGAAATTCTTGACGGCTGTTTACCCGGTTGACCCTTGAGGGCTCCCCGCACGGAGCCCTCTTATTTTCGTCACGGTCGAGATCCTCGCGGAGCTCTGGCAGGCATAGAAGTTATTGACTACGCAACGAGCAAATAATTACTAGAAACTACTTAGCTAGTTCTATTTTAGAAATGCTTGCCGTTGCGGTTTTGCCATCCCACTCTGAAATATCAATACCGTTGACGGTTGAATAAATATCTTCATCATTAGGATAAAGTCTAGAGAAATTGCTCTCAAGAGGTTCTTGGTTTCCGCTAAATGATACAGTATTAACTGGTGAACACGTATCTTTAAAGAATACCTTTCCATTATTATCATAAAAAGATATTGTGACTGTAAGAAATGAAATTGAAACTTCACTGTTGTTTTTAATTTTAAGGCGATAGCCTATTTTTTGTTTATCCTGCCAAGTAGTTATTACTTCGCAGGATATTAATGAAACATCTATTTTGCTTTTTATGCTATCAATATTTATTTCCTCATTATTTTTATTTACAGATTCACCAATATCTGAATATTTTGTTAGGTCGGAATTTAATAAATTAGCAGCGTTGGATAGGTTGTCCTTTAGGTTTAAAAGACCTGTTAGTAGTTCTTCTATTTTTGTTGGTTGACCAGAAACCATTCCATTAGAAATGGTAATTAGCCATATGTCTTTATTATCTAGCCAAATGTCTATTTCTGAATCTCCTGCAGTACTTTTTACAATTTTTAGCGGCTTGCCCATTAATTGAAATACCTTCTTTTGGGAATCATTTTCCTTAATTGATGTGAAATCAAGAGCAAATAAAGAAAAAGAAAATAAAAAAAGGGCGATAAAGGATAATGCTCGCTTTCCTGAATATAATTCCATATTATGCCTCTTTTCTTTTCTTTTCTTTTCTTTTCTAATACTTAGAAAATGGTAATAGGCCATTTACGCCCCGTCAAGCACGGAATTGATCAATAATTCTTCTTCCCCCTGTGGCCACATATCACCCTCGCAATAAGTTAGTTAAGTATAAGAACTGTAAGCAAAAAGAAAGCAGAAATCTAAATAAGGGTGATAAAGCATGATATAGACTTGACGGCTAAATCGTTATAAGATATAGTAAAAGACAGAAATTGATAAAGGATGAAAAAGCCGGGGAACCCTCTGTTAACCACTGGGTCCCTGGTTCGAACCCGGGCGGGGGAGTAGATGAGGCCATCCGAAAGGATGGCCTTTTTCTTTTTCCGGAAGGAATGAGCGTAAGAATTATTTCCGGACCTACCCCATCCGAAAAAAACGTCGCACCAAAGAATTCCAGGTCAAGGCCGCCATCGATGCGATGCGCGGAAGGAAGCGGCGATCCGAAATCGCCGTCGAGTTCAAGGTCCCTCAGGCTCCGATCAGCAACTCTCTCGACGCACAAGCCTCGGGGGGATGTAGTCAACGACGCGGGGAAGAGCCATCTCCGCCTCAATAAGGTAGGCGAGGCGCGCCGTCGCTGAACGGGCGATCTCCTCGCGGGGCTGGTGCATGGTAGTGAGCCTCGGCTGGAAATAGGTGGCTATGGTTGCGTCGTCGAAGCCGACGACGCGCACGTCGCCCGGGACTGATATCCCCTCCTCCTTCAGCGCAGAGATTACGCCGAGGGCGAGCAGATCTGCTTGGGCGAAAATTCCGTCTATGCCCATCTTCCTGAGTTCGGGTAGCGCGTTCTTGATGTAGGCGAATCCCTCGTCAAAAACGGACCCCGGCGGCACAACCCGCATCCGCCCCTCGGGCGACAGTCCGTGGTTAAGGAGGGAGCGGGAGAACCCTGCGGTCCTCTGGGCGAAGACTGACTCCCCCGAGCCAACGCTCAGCGTGAGCGGTGAACCGCAGCGCCCCGTCTCGAGGAGGAAATCCGTCGCTTCGATGCCTCCGATGAAATTGTTGGTCGCATAGACGTCAAAACCTTCACCCTCCGCGAGCGGATCCACGAGAATCGCGGGAACACCCGAGGATGCAAGAATGCTCCGGTCGTCATCGCTCGGCGTGTCCCCGATCATCACCAGGCCATCGATTTTGCCACACGAAATCAGGCGCCTGACATTGCTCTGGCCGGTGGCACGATCCAATCTCGTCGTCATGAGGGTGTCATAGCCGTGCTCGGCGAGGTTCTCCTGGATATTGTGGAGGAGAAGCTTCGTATATTGGAGGTTTCTCGGATCATCGTAATTTGTTGGATATAACACGGCCGCTGTATCGGTCTTGCGCGAGACAAGGGCTCGCGCATTGGCGTTAAACTGAAAATTGAGTTCGGTCGCTATCTTGAGAATGCGCGCCTTTGTTTCCGCCGAGATGAGTGGGCTGTTGTTGAGGCAGCGTGAGACCGTCGAATGGTTGACCCCCGCGAGGCGGGCGATGTCGAGGATGGTCACTTGGGACTTGGACTTTTCATGCACACGCTAGCATACGACGTTAATCATGACCTGACAAGTAGCGAAATATACCAATAAAATGCTAGATTGTCCAGAAATTCCAATTGACAAATTCAAGATTGAGCCTATAGTTAATGCACACGTTTGTATAACGAGGTTTGATTATTAATTTCCGCAGAACTGGTATTCGATTCCCGAGGCCGCACTCGGCCATCCCGTCGCCTGAAGCGGCATCGGCAAAAAGGCAGGAAACATGACGAAAAGAACAGAATTCGAACGGCTGCTCGGCGAATCCGGGAGATGGGACCGGATACCAGCGGCCTTTTTCACGCATTTCGGTCCGGATTACAACTCAGGACCGGCGGCGGTGGCGAGACACCTTGATTTCTTCCGTGCGACGGGTATGGATTTTCTCAAGGTGCAGTACGAAAAAACCTTCCCTCCTATCCCTGAGATCAAACGTCCTTCCGACTGGAATCGCATGCCCGTTTACGGCCTTGAGTTCTACGAGGAACCTCTCCGCCTCCTTGAAGGTCTCGTCAAGGCGGTCGGGCGGGAGGCTCTCGTTGTGCAGACCCTCTATTCGCCCTTCATGTCGGCAGGCCACACCACGTCGGACGCTCTCCTCAGGGCTCACCTCGACGAGGATCCCGAAGCTGTAGGCGTCGGCCTCGAGCGCATCGTCCAGAGCCTGCTTCTCTTCGTGAGGGAGTGCGTGAGGATCGGCGTCGACGGATTCTACATGTCGACCCAGGGCGCCGAGGCCGGAGGCTTCCGCCGTCCGGGCGTTTTCGACCGCCAGGTAAAACCGACTGATCTCCTCCTCATGGGAGAGGCGGCCGCCTTATGCCGCTTCAGTATTCTCCACGTCTGCGACTATCACCGGCCCTACGATTCCTTCGCTGGCTTCAAGGACTACCCGGGGACCGTCGTGAACCTCCCTTACCGGAAGTCTGACGGGTCGCGAACAAGCCTCGCCGGGATCTATGGCGAGTTCAAGCGTCCCGTGCTCGGGGGCCTCGACAAGAAGGGAGCCATCGCAGGAGGAGACCCGAAGGCGCTGGAAGCGGAAGTCCGGAGTCTGCTTTCGGATCGTCCGGCCCGCTTCATCCTTGGCGCGGATTGCACCGTGTCGGGGACCATTCCTTGGGAACACGTCAAGTTGGCAATCGACCTGGCGCACAATATTTGACAGGAGGAAGTCATGAAAAGGAAGATCATCGCTCTTTTGCTCAGCGTAGTTGCCTTGTCCGCCTTCGCGCAGGGGACCAAGGCCAAGATCGAGTTTTTTCAGCAGAAGGTGGAAGCGACCGGGACCTACGGGGCGCTCATCGAGGCCTTCCAGAAGGCCAATCCAGGCATTACCATCGTCCAGAACACGGTGCCCGACCCCGGTACCGTGATCGTCACCCGAATGTCGAGCGGTGACACACCCGAGATATTCTCCGACTACCCGACTCAAATGTCCTTTCGCCCCAAGGTATCGGCCGGCAATATCCGGAAGCTCACGGGACAATCATTCCTTTCTCGGGTCAATCCGGCCCTCCTTGAGATGTCACGCCTGCCCGACGGCAACTTCTACGCCCTACCCATCAGCCAGAATTTCGGAGGCATCTACTACCACCGGGACATCTTCGCCAAATACGGCATCACGATACCGAGGACCTACGCCGACCTCATAGCGGCCTGCAAGAAGCTTCGGGCGAATGGCGTAACACCCTTCATCTTCCCCGACAAAAGCCTGGGCCAGCTCGAGCACTCCTACCTGATCTCCTCGGGTTCCATCTATCCCAACTTCCTCAAGGATCTCCGCAAGGTCAAGTCGGGAGAGAAGAAACTGTCCGACTTCCCCCGTTTCAGACGTGTGGCCGAGGTTTTCCTTGAGCTGAGGACCTATGGTTCCGGCGACTCCCTCGCGGTAAGCTACCCCGCATCGGCCGAATCCTTCGCCAACAAGTCCGCGGCGATGACCATCCTCGGCAGCTACGCATTCACGACAATGAAAAAGGCGAATCCCGACGCCCAGATAGCCATGTTTCCCTTCCCGGGCGAAAAGGCCGAGGACACCATGGCGCTTGCGGGCATCGACGCCGCCGTCTGCGTCTCGGCGAACGGAAAATACCAGAAGGAGGATATGGCCTTCCTGGAGTTTCTCTCGAGGCCGGAGAACGCGCAGATTTTCGCCGATCTCGATCTAACGCCATCCTGCATCACCGGCGTGGTGAACAAGAACAAGGACATCGACGAGGTCGTCACGATCATCAACAAGGGGAAAGTGACCGAGTGGATCAAGGGCGTTTTCGACGCTCCCGTCGTCCAGGCCCACGACAACGCCGTCCAGGCGCTTCTTCTCCACAAGAACATCGACAAGTTCCTCAGGGAATACGAGTCGGCGATCATAGACAACTAGGTGCCATGCGAACAGCGAACGGGGGGCCGGCAGGCCTCCCGTTCAACAGGAGGAACCATGAAGCGCAACGGCGCAGCCAGGTTGACCTATTTCTTGTTCTCCCTTCCCGCCCTCGTGCTCTACACGTTCATTTGGGGCTATAACTTCATTTGGGGCTTCGTCTATAGCACCACCAACTGGGACGGTCTCGGAAAAAACTGGAAATTCGTGGGATTCGCGAACTACGCCAAGGCACTTCGATCACCTCGATTCTGGGACGCCCTGGGTTTCACGATGACCTACGCGGCGCTCCTTCTCATAACCGTAATCGCCATTTCTCTGGCCCTCGCCCTGGTCCTGAGGACGAAGAAGAAATTCACCAATTTCTTCCGCTCGATCTTCTTTTTCCCTGCGATGATCTCGCTTGTCACCGCGTCCCTCATCTTCGACAAGATCTACTACTACGGGCTTCCGGCGATCGGCCAGGCGATCGGCCTCGAATTCCTGGAGAAAAATCTCCTCTCATCGCCAGGCACGGCCCTCCTCGGGATACTCATCGTCAACCTCTGGCAGGGCTGCGCCATCCCGACCATCCTCCTCATCGCGGGACTCCAGAGCATTCCACAGGACCTCCACGAGTCGGCGGCGATAGACGGGGCGAGCTCCTTCCAGCGTTTCACCGCGATCACCATCCCCTATCTCCTGCCGGTGATCTCCGTGGTGTTTGTCCTCACGCTCAAGGCGGGAATTACCGTCTTCGACTACATTTTCGTCCTCACCGAAGGCGGGCCAGCAGGCACCACCAACTCGGTGAGCATGCTCATCTATAATGATGGTTTCGGAGCCTTTAAATTCGGCTACGCGAACGCCGAAGCCTTCCTGCTGTTCGCCCTCATCGCGATCATTTCGCTGGTTCAGATCAGGCTTTCACGCGACAAGGAGGTTGCCTGAAATGGTAAGCTCCAACCGTCCCGGCCGCGTGCTTTCCGGCTTTCTCATCGCCATTGGAATGGCGGCGGTCCTCACCCCCGTCTATCTCGTGATCGTGACCTCTCTCAAGACCCAGAGGGAATCGACCTTGAACTTCTTCTCCCTGCCTGCGGTCCCCTATTTCGGGAATTTTCAGTCGGTGCTGGGAAGATCGCAATTCTGGCAGTTCCTTCTCAACTCGACCGTAATATCGGTGGTCTCGGTCAGCCTGATTCTTCTCTTGGTTCCCATGGCCGCGTACGCCATGGCGAGGAACGGAAAAAAAGGCTATTATTCGGTCCTCTACACCTTTATCGTGGCCGGGATTTTCATCCCTTTCCAGGTAATCATGCTCCCGATATCCGTCGTGATGACCCGCCTCCACCTCAACAACATCGTTGGCGTCATTCTCTTCTACCTCGGCGTGAGTTTCATGAAGGGAGTTTTCCTACTCACGAAGTATATCAGAACGGCCGTCCCCATCGAACTGGAGGAGGCGGCATTCATCGATGGCGCATCCGTGGTTTTCACCTATTTCCGCGTCGTAGTACCCCTTATAAAGCCCATGATCTCCACCATAATGATCATGGATTTCCTTTGGATCTGGAACGATTTCATGCTCCCTCTCATCCTGCTCAATCGTTCGCCGGCGAACTGGACCCTTCCGCTTTTCCAGTACAACTTCCAGACCCAGTATACCTTCGAGTACAACCTGGCCTTCGTTGCCATTCTTCTCTCTATGATCCCGGTGATCCTCCTGTACGCCGTCGCCCAGAAATACATCATCTCGGGACTTACCGCGGGTTCGGTAAAGGGCTAGCCCCACTCGTTGTGGGCAATGCATGGGGCCGTCCGTTTGGGACCAGCCCCGTAACACCTTGATCCAGAAATCAAGCCGAAACAAGGAGCAATGTCGAATGCTGAATATCAAGACCCAAAGGGCGTATGCGGCCATCCTTCGCGAGGAACTCGTCCCTGCGATGGGTTGCACCGAGCCAAGCGCTGTTGCCTACGCTGCGGCTAAAGCACGGGAAATTCTGAACTGCACACCCGACCGTGTGGAAATACAATGCAGCGCCAATATCATTAAGAATATCAAGAGTGTCATCGTTCCCAATACCGACGGTCTTCGGGGTATCGCCGCGGCCGTTATCGCGGGTATCGTCGGTGGAAATCCGAGTAAAAAGCTGGAGGTTCTTCAGTCGGTCACGGAGAGGGATATCGTCGAAATAAAACGGCTTCTGGGAACTCGATTCTGCGAGGCTTCGCTGGCCGAAGGCATAGAGGGGATCCACATCGACGTAACCGTGCATTCGGACGCCCGAAGCGTCGAAGTGGTCATAAAAACCACCCATACGGGGATCGTTCTCATCCGGGAAAACGGGGTCACGATATTTGATGCGACCGGACCCGCCTTGATTTCAAATTCTCCCCAGGTTGATAGTTTTTCGGCCAGGATGAACGCGAACTCGGATCGTGAAAAGTACGGCCTTCTCAATATTCGCGACATTCTCCAATTCGCGGATACCGTCGACCTTGAAGATATCGAAGATCTTCTCGACCGTCAGATCGTGATGAATAGCGCGATCGCCGATGAAGGCCTGATGAACGAGTATGGCGCTTCAGTCGGAAGAATTCTCATGGCGAGGGGGGGCAATGATGTGCGAGTGAGAGCCCGTGCTCGAGCCGCCGCAGGAAGCGATGCGCGAATGGGAGGGTGTTCCATGCCCGTGGTGATCAACTCGGGAAGCGGAAACCAGGGATTGACCGTATCGCTGCCAGTCATCGAGTATGCAAAGGAATGGGGCGTCGGTCATGAAAAACTGATCCGGGCTTTAGTCGTCAGCAATCTTGTGGCGCTTGAACAGAAGGAATTTATCGGCAAGCTTTCGGCCTACTGCGGAGCAGTCAGCGCTGCCGTCGGCAGCGGCGCTGGCATCACGTACCTGAAGGGGGGGAATTACCTGGATGTTGCCTCGACCATCACCAACGTCATCGCCACGGTAGGGGGAATCCTCTGCGACGGCGCCAAATCATCGTGCGCCGCCAAGATCGCCACCGCGCTCGACTGCGCAATACTCGGACATGAAATGAGCATGATGGGGAAATGCTATGGCAGCGGGGAAGGACTTGTTGGAGATACCGTCGAGGACACCATCCATAACATCGGCGTCATCGGTTCGATCGGCATGCGCCCTACCGACATCGAAATAATCAGGCTCATGCTGGAACCGGTAATTAGTTCCTCGAAGCTTGTTG
>DBTK01000011.1:9238-24919 GCA_002307015.1 Spirochaetaceae bacterium UBA1318 | reverse complement strand
CCCCGAGGGCCTGGTCCAGGTCGACCGGAAGCGCTGTACCGGCTGTGGTGTCTGCCTGGGCGTTTGTCCCGTCGACGTAATCCGGATGATACCGGCCGACGCCGATTTCATAGTCGCCTGCTCCTCCCGCGACGCCCCCGAGGCGAAAAAGGCCTTGTGTCCGGTATCCTGCACCGCCTGCGGCATCTGCCGGGACAAGTCCCCCGACGGCGGCTTCATGATCGAGCACAACCTGGCCTCCGTCGACTACCACGCCCATGGCGAGAGGGTCTACGCCTACGTCGGCTGCCCGACGACTTCCATCCGGCCTGCCGATGATCTCAAGAAAAAATTCGATAAAGAATTTGCAGAAACCGAAAATACAGGTACAATTGGAAAAGAGTCCCGAACAATGCATCAGGAAAAGAATGAGTAAATTGAATCTGATTCTCGGTTCCCACAACCATGTACCAGAAGGTTCCGGCGACGAAAACTTCGAAAGGGCATATCAATCCTCATTCAAGCCATTCCTGACCGTATTCTACTCGTATCCGGAGATACCCCTGGTCCTCCATTACTCGGGAACCCTGCTCAACTGGCTCGAGAAGAACCATCCCGAGTTCATCATGCTGATGAACGAGATGGTCGGACGGAAGCAGGTGGAGCTTCTGGGCGGCGGTTTTTACGAACCCATCCTCTCCCTCATTTCCTCCACCGACAGGCTCGGCCAGGTCGAGCTTCTGACAACCTACCTTCGAAAACGTTTCGGCAAGCGTCCCCGGGGGGTGTGGCTCGCCGAAAAAGCCTGGGAAAACTCCCTCGCCGCGTCTCTCCAGGGCTGCGGCATGGACTATACCTTCCTCGATGACAACCATTTTCTCGCCGGCGGGATCGATGCCAAGGGGCTTAAGCTCGCCTGCATCACAGAGGACCAGGGGAAAAGCCTTGTCGTTTTCCCCCTCCTTTCGAACGCCGAGACGAGAATCCTCGACATGGACCCCTCGACGGGCCTCGATCGCCTGATAGAAGCCGAGGACACCCCGGAGAGCGTCATTTCCATCATCCTGGACGGCAGCATCATGGCGAAACCCGAGATTTCGGGTCGACTTTTTGCCGGGAAATGGCTCGATTCCTTTCTCAAGGCCCTGAGCAATTCCTCGGATGGCCTTCATCCCCTTCTCCCCGGGCATTTCCTGCGAGGGGATCCCATCCTTCAGAAAGGATACTTCCCTTCCTTCGCCTCCGAGCGGATGATGAGGTGTTCCCTGACCCCAGGCAACCGCAAGCGCTATGACGAACTTCTCAGGTCCTGCAAGGATACCGCGGTCGGAGCGACCTTCGTGCGCGGGGGCGGGGTCAGGCAATTCTTCATCCGCTACCGCGAGAGCGCCCTCCTCTATGCGAAGATGCAGTACGTCCACATCCTGGTGAACCAGCTTCGCGGCGACAAGTACCGCAAGCAGACGGCCCTTGACGAGCTCTGGAAAGGCCAATGCGGGGACGTCTACTGGCACGGCGATTCCGACGGGATCTACCGGAACGAAATGAGAAAGTCCGCCTACCGCGCCCTCATCGAATCCGAAAAGATAACGCGGGAGAAGGGCAACTTCATCCCGTCCATCATCCCCGTCGATTTCGACCTGGACGGGCTCAAGGAGTACCTCTTCCAGGGGCCCGAGGTGAACGCCTACGTCCATTCGCGGGGAGGGATGCTTTTCGAGCTCGATTACCTTCCCTCGTCCTGGAACTACCTCGATACGATGTCCCGGTATCCCGAGTCCTACCATTCCGCCGAGGCGAAGGATTCGGGATACGACCGCTACTCCCGGAAGGCTTTCATCGACCATTTCTGGTCACCCCAAGCGGAGAGGAAATCGGTCGTTTCCGGAAAAGAGGAGGAGAGGGGAGGGTTCTACAACGCCGTCTACCAGGCCCTCGACCTGAACCGGAGCCATCACGAACTCACCCTTGCCTGCGATTCGAAGGTCGTGGCGCGAGGCAGGGAGATTCCCGTACGCCTCATCAAGCGCTTCCTGTTCAAGAAGAACACCATCACCGTGCATTACTCGATCACGAACATCGGAGGCGACCGCCTCCAGACCCTGTTCGCTCCCGAGATCAACCTTTCCCTCTCCTCGGACCGTCTGGACTTCGTGAAAACGGCCGTTCCGGTTGTCGTGCCCGAGCCGGCCAATCCCGACCGGGCCCTCGAGAACGTCAGCGAGGTCCTGATCGACGACGAGGCCAACGAAACCCAGATCAGGCTGACGAGCGAAAAGCCCACCGACGTCTGGGCCTTCACCGTATCGACCTACAGCCGCATGG
Source organism: Spirochaetaceae bacterium UBA1318 (assembly GCA_002307015.1). Classification (GTDB taxonomy): domain Bacteria; phylum Spirochaetota; class Spirochaetia; order Treponematales; family UBA1318; genus UBA1318. Next base: position 22,615 of record DBTK01000011.1, on the reverse strand, counting down.
CGGACGCCGAGGTCCGCACCTACCAGTCGAGCTGCCTCGTGCCGAGGTGGCGTGTCGATCTCGCGCCCCAGGGAACCTGGGAGAACCGCGTTACCCTCCAGATCGGGTGACGGATCGACGCCAACAAGCTTCGAGGAACTCTATAGAGGTTTCGCCCCCGAAACGAAGGCTACCACGCTCGTCCACCGCAGCTCCCGGCCCGGAAGCGCGGACCTCAGGGCCGCGCTCACGGCTCCGAACCGATCGTCGCCGAGAAGGGCCTTGAGCCTCGAGCCGTAGAACGAATCAGGCGAGAGCCACGCGTCCATTTCCCGCGAGGAGAGAAGCCGGGGGTATTCGTAAGGCCTGAGCTCGGCGATGCCGGCCTCGAGCCCCGAACGGGCGGCGGCCTCCGCGAGGGCTTTTTCGTCCCAGGCGAGAAGGTCCAACCCCCGGTCCGCATAGATGGTCTCCTCGGCGGCCTCGAAAGCGGCGAAAACCTCGTCGGGAAGCGACGGGCGGGGAAGTTTACCCGAAAGCCTCGTCCCCTTCGACGGAACGGTTTCCGCGATGGAAAACCGTCCCCCCGATTCGAGAAGCGAGGCGAGGGCGGCGAAGAATCCGGTCTTTTCCACCCCCGCGCCCGAATCGATGCCCAGGACCCGGTCGAACCTCGGACCCCGGTACGAGGCCGCGTAGGAGGCGAGGCTTTCCGCCGCGACGAGGAGGGGACGCTCCACCTCGGGAAGCCGGGAGAGGGAGAAGCCGAGCCTCTCGATTTCTCCCGCGCTCGACGCGAGACCGGTCGTTCCCCCCTCGGGGGCCCGTTTCAGGGCCTCGAAGAGCGCATCGCCCGAGGCGGCGTTGAGGACGAGCACGAGGGAATGCCGTTCGATCGAGGCCCGCGAGGCCGCCTCGGCGGCGATCGCCTCCCGCCGGGCCCTGCGGCCCGGATCGGAGCGGCCGGCCCAGTAGGCTCCCCGTGCGCCCGAGGCCTTGGCTTCGGCCCCCGATGACCAGGAGAGGAGCTCGGGGCTCCTCTCCTCCTCGGCGATGGCGAGCTGGAGGGCCCTTCGGCGCTCCACGTCGGAGGCGACGCTCCCCTCGTAGCCCTCGGTTCCCGGCTGGTAGAAAACGCTCCCCTTGAGGCTCTCCGGAAGGTAGTTCTGGGCGACCCAGTGGCCCTCGTATTCGTGCGGGTACTTGTATCCCTCCCCGTGGCCGAAGCCCTCGGCATCCCGGCTCGAATCCTTGAGATGGGAGGGCACCTCGGCCGATTCCTCCTCGACCGACTTGACGGCATCGAAGAACCCGAGGGCCGAGTTCGATTTCGGCGCCGTGGCGAGGTAGAGGGCGGCGAGGGTCAGGTGGAAGTTGCCCTCGGGCATGCCGATCCGGTCGAAGGCGGCCGCGCAGGACTCGACGACGGAGATCGCCCGGGGATCGGCGAGGCCGACGTCCTCGCCCGCCGAGATGAGCATCCGGCGAAAGATGAAGGAGGGATCCTCTCCGGCCCTCACCATCCGGGCGAGCCAGTAGAGGGCGGCGTCCGGGTCGGAGCCGCGAAGGCTCTTGATGAAGGCGCTCACCGTGTCGTAGTGGTAATCCCCGTCGCGGTCGTAGAGGACGACCTTTTTCTGGATGCTTTCCTCCGCCGCCTCGCGTGAAATCCGTATCTCCGACCCGTCGGGAGGGGGGAAGCTTTCCGGGCTCGTCTCCACGGCGAGTTCGAGGGCGTTGAGGAGGCTCCTCGCGTCGCCGTTCGCCGTCCTCACGAGGTGCTCGAGGGCCTCCTCCTCGAAGCTGACCCTGAACCTGCCGTAGCCCCGTTCCGGATCGGCCATCGCCTGCCTGGCCACGCGGAAGAGCTCCTCCTCGGTGAGGGGCTTGAGCTGGAATATCCTCGAGCGGGAGACGAGGGCGCGGTTGACCTCGAAAAACGGGTTTTCGGTCGTCGCCCCGATGAGGACGACGGTTCCGTTCTCGACCCAGGGAAGGAGGGCGTCCTGCTGGGCCTTGTTCCAGCGGTGGACCTCGTCGATGAAGAGGATGGTCCGCCTGGCGTAGAGTTCCTTGTTCTGCTTCGCCTGATCGATGACGAGCCTCAGGTCGGCGACCCCGGTGAGGACGGCGTTCATCGCCATGAAGCGGCTCTTGGTCGTGTTGGCGATCACCCTGGCCAGGGTGGTCTTCCCCGTTCCGGGGGGACCGTAGAGGATGATGGAGGAGAGCTGGTCGGCCTGGATCGACCTTCTCAGAAGCCTTCCGGGGCCGACGATATGGTCCTGTCCGATGTACTCGGACAGAACCCGCGGCCGCATCCGGTAGGCGAGTGGGGATTCTCCCTCGTCGGCGGATTCGGCTGCGAAGAGCGAATTGCCCGGTTTGGGAGCCATGATGTTCTGCCGCCTACTCGCGATCCCACTTGCCGGTGGCGGCGGTGAGTTTCCACAGTCCGCCGTAGGTGCTCGAGTAGGGAATTCCGGCGGCGTAGACGTCGGTGGTCGTCCCGTTGTTGATGCAGTAGAACCGTCTCACCACCGAGTTGTAGACGTTCGTGTCGTAGTTCGTGACGTCCGAGATCGTGCTCGGGCTCGATGCGTTCGGCTGCTTGAGATAGCCGAGGGTCGGCTCGGCGCCGTCGTCGGGAAGGATCATCTCGAAATAGCCGTGGGTCGTCGAGCCGACGAGGAGCATCGGTACGGCGGTGCTGTAGGAATTCGCCGCAATCATGCCGTGGATGTTGGGAAGGGTGTTCGACCCGCTCTGGCGGTACGATCCATGGTTCGCCCATGCCGTCGAGGTCCCGATCGTGAAGCGGTAGATCTCGTCGTCCCTTGAGGAGAGGTAGATCGTGCCGCGTACCGCGTAGATCCCTTCGATGGTGCTCGAACTCGGGGCGGGGGAGAAAGTGGCCGCAAGGCTTCCCGCCGAGGCGGATTCGTAGACGGCGCTCGAGGTCGCGAACCAGTAGGTCGTGCCGTCCGTCGTCACGTCGACGATGGATTGGGCGAGAGCCGGGGTGGTCGCCGTGGAGTCCAGGGCGTATCCGCTCGAGGGAACCTGATAGAGGCTGTAGGAGGTGAAGCCTCCCGAGCTGTTGGGGACGCCGGCCTGGACGAAGATGGCCGAGGGATCGGTGGCGAAGGCCTTGATCGGCGCGAAGAGGCCCTGGGCGTTGATTCTCGTTCCTGAGGCGTCCAGAATTTCGGTTCCGGCGGTCGCGCCCTCGGTCCAGGTCCACAGGCCACGGGAGTCGCCGTCATGGTTGCCCTCGACGACCGTGAATTCCAGGTAGAGCCTCGTCCCGTCGGTCGCTATTCCGGAGCAGTTGATGACGTTCCCCGACTTGTCCTCGTACCATTTCACCCCGTTCTGCTTCTTGATATGCCAGCCGGAATAGATCTGGGACGGGGAGAAAACCGTCCAGTTGCTGGAGCCCTCGAGGGGTTTCGTATAGATGTTCCCCGCCGCCACGTAGAGGTTCGAGCCGAAGAGGACGACACCGGTGGGGGAGGATGCGTCGGGGATATAGGATTCGCTCAAGGCGGTTTCCGTCTCGATGCCGGCGAAGATACCCGTTCCGTTGTCGGTGCAAGCGGCCAGGAGGAAAAGGGCCGAAAGGCCCACGAGGCACGCGAAAACCGGGTTAGGCTTTTTCATTGAATTCTCCTAGAAGTGGTACAAGCCCGAGAGGGTTACACCGAGTATGTTCGCGATTCTGCTCTGCTGAGGGTGGGCCGAGTAGAACTGGGGAATGATCCAGTAGGACAGGTTCATTCCGAACGACCAGTCGGGGGTCGCGCGGTAGAACACGCCCGCCTGGGGCTTGAAGAAAAGGTCGACGTGGGTCGAATCGCTGACCGTGTCGATGCAGGTGCCGACCCCGAGCCCGACGGGAAATTCCCAGGGAAGGGAGGCGAAGAAATAGGTGGTCTTGAAGGTTATCGGCACCATGAACAGGGTCCTGCTCGCCGGGGTCGAATTGAAGGCGCCCCCGAGCTGGCCGCCAAGGGCGAAGCCGGGAAGCACGAAGAAATCCCACTCGAGCTCGGCCGAGCCTCCGAGGCTCAGCTTCGGTTTTATCATCTTCTCATTGTTCGGATTGATGTTGAAAAGCGGATCCTCGACGCCCAGGGAGATCGAGAAAATTTTGTCTCCAGGGTTGAAGAGTTTCGTGATCATCCGGTTTTCAACCGTCGGAAGCGCGGTCGGCTTCGCCGCCGTTTCATCAGCCGCGGCGGGCAGGATCGCGAGAAATCCCATGAGGGAGAGTATGCCAAGTATCGTTTTCTTGCTCATGGGCCGATACTACCATGCGCTCCGCGCTTGCGTCGATAGTCCCGATCCGGTATCCTGACCCATGGATTCGAGAGCTTTCTTCCGGACTTCGGACTACCCCATCCTCTGCGCCCCCATGGCGACCCTGAGCCACCGCGCCCACCGCGAGCTCATCGAGGGTTTCGGCGGCCCCAGCCTCTACATAACCGAGATGATATCGGCGACCGCCCTCCGTTCCGGCGCCCCCTACGAGGAGGCCTACGTCGATCCGGCCCCCGACCCCTCCCGGCTTTCCTACCAGCTCGTCGGCTCCGAGATCGAGGCCATGACGAAGGCCGCCTCCTACCTCGACGGCAAGGGCGCCTTCGGCGTCGACGTGAACATGGGCTGCACCGCTCCCCTCATCGTCAGGCAGAAGGCGGGCATCGCGTGGATGGGCTCGATCGAGGGCGCCAGGGTCCTGATGAACGGGATGAGGAAGGCCGTCGTCCACGGAAGGCTTTCCGCCAAGGTCAGGCTCGGGACGGCCGAGGACATCGGCTACCTCGTGCGGTTCTGCCAGGGCCTCCAGGATGAGGGCGTCGATTTCATCACCCTCCACCCGAGGACGGCCTCGGAGAAATTCCGCCGCGCCTCGAGATGGGAGTTCGTGGCTCAGCTCCAGGCCGAACTGAGGATTCCCGTGATCGCCAACGGGGACATCGGGAACGTGTCCGATTACCTTTCGAAGAAGTCCCGGTTCGACCCGACCGGCATCATGGTCGGCCGGTTCTCGGCCAAATGCCCCTGGGCCTTCGCCCTGATGAGGAGGGCCGAGGCGCGGGCCTCGGGGGCCCTTCCCGCGGACGACCGCTTCGAGGTCGACGTGGAGGGTACGGCCTACCGTTTTCTCGACCTCGTGGAACGCCGCCTTCCCGCCGATTTCCACGAAACGAGGGCCAAGCGCTTCTTTTTCTACTACTGCGACAATTTCAGCTTCGCCCACGACATTCGATGGAGGATCCAGAACTCTCCCGACCTCGCCGCCATGAGGACCGCCCTCGCCGGCTACTTCGCCGAGGTGCCGGGCGACCGGGTGGGGCGGTTCTGAGCTTCTGCTAGCCGATGACCGTCCCGACGAAGGGCTTGCCCTCGAGGATGGATCGGAGGTTGCCGAGGTTGCGGCCGTCGGCGACGATGACGGTGAGGGCGAGCTCGGCCGCGCGCCTGGTGGCGATCGGATCGAAGGGGGTGTTCTTCCCCGGCTTCCATTCGTCGCCGACGATCTTCCGGAAATCGGCCCAGGAAACCTTGTCCAGGGGAGTCGCCTTCGGGTCGAGCTTGGGGTCGGCGGTGTAGACCTTTGTAATGTTCGAAAGGTTCACCACGACGTCGGCGCCGAAGCGTTCGGCGAGCATGACGGCGTCGAAGTCGGTCGAGAAGCCGGGCTTCCATCCCGAGGCCACGAGCACCCTTCCCCTGAAGCTCGAGGCGGCGGACGGGTCGGTGACGACCTCCTCGACGCAGTCCGGCCCGAAAAGGGCCTTGAGGAGCTGGGCGTTGAGTCTCGTGGCCATGATCCCGATCCAGTCCTGGGCCTCGTCGTTCGGGGCTTCGGCCGACTCGCGGTAGGCCTTCTGGTAGATGCGGCAGGGACCGCCGCCCCCCACCACGATGATGATGCGGTTATCGCCGTCGGCGGCGAGGAACTGGGAGACGAGGGTCCGGAAGCCTTTCAGAAACTCGGCGTCGGGGAATTCGGGCGCGACGATGGATCCGCCCAGGGATAGTACCTTTACCATGTTGTCCTTCCTTGAGTACAGTCAAACACAGTTTTTTTGACTGTAGTCTTAATTGTTGAAAAAATCGTCCTGGCTTTTGGCCGAATCGAAAAAGTCGCCGCTCGAACCGCCGTCGAGGAGTCCGCCCGAGCTTCCCCCGTTCCGGTCGGCGAACAGGACCTCGGCGTAGTGGAAGAGGGCCATCCGGCTCGCGAGGGCGTTCTTTTCCCTGTCCACCTGGGCGAGGAATCCCCGTACCGTTCCGTAGCCCGAAATCTTCTCGCCCATGATTTCCCGCGGGGCGATGTCGGCGAGCTCCAGGATCCGGTAGTAGACCCGCTCGAAGATGAAGAGGTTTTTCCGGACGGCGAAGAGGAGGTTGACGACCTCGGTTTTCTCCTTCATGACGGCCGGGTCGTTGGCCCTGGGTTTCACCCCGTTCCGGTCCTCCCTGATCCACTTTATGAGGGCCGGGCTCTGGGCGAGGTCGTCCATGGCCCTCGAGAACTCGATGGACATCTTCGCGTAGCGCCCTGCGTAGTCCCGGGTGACCGGGTAGGCGTTGGCCCTGAAGGCCTCGATCCTCTCGGCTATCCATCCGTTCCGAAAATCCTCGAGCGAGGAAAGGGCGACGGGCACGGAGGCGAGGGGCGAATCCGAGAGCCTCGTGACGGCGGTGCCGGGGACAGCCTCGGCCGACGCGCTCCCGTCGGAAACCGCCACGTCCCCCTCGTCGCAGGTGACGAGGACGTCGCCCTGGATGGTGGAGACGATGCCGAAGCTCGTGCCTCGAACCCCGAGTGAGGCGGTTTCGGTCCTGACGGTCATCGTGGGTTTCCCGGCGGCTTTTTTCACCTTGACCGCGACGCTTCCCGTCATCAGCTCGAGGGTCGACTTCGCCTCGGCGTTGACGGTCTCGACCTTGATCTGGAAGATCGTGGCCGGCTCGATTTTCACCGATCCCGTCATGCCCGTGGGGGTTCCCACCGCGATCTCGGCTTTTCCGTCCTTGCCGGTGTGTATGAGGTCGTAGTTCTCGACGGCGTCCCCGATCTGGGGCTGGGGGAGGGTTCTGCCCCCCCTCACGATGCTGACCTGGCCCTCGAGGTAGCCGATCGTGCCCACCGCCGATGCCGCGTACGAGAGCTGCGCAAGGGCGATGAAGGCCGCCGCCAGTACGATAATCCTGATTTTCACGAGATTTCCCTCCCGGCTTTCGCCCTGGAATGCTTTCCGACCCCGCGCACGCTCCGAAAGATAGCCTTCGTGGACGCATCGGCCGACGGAAGCCGACCGAAGGCGTTTTTCCATACCGCCGCGCTTTCCATGCAGAGGTACACGGGGGCGTCCGTCGCGGCCTTCAGTTTACCGATCATGGCCCGGTAGATCCCGGACCGGATTTTCTGCAGGTAGCGGTACTTGCCGTCCCGGCAGGGGACGAACTCCCCGTAGAGGTAGGGCCTGTCGCCGATCCTGTCGAGGAGGGCGGGGGTGTAGCGCATCGTCCCGAGGCTGATCCAGGCGACGCTTCCCCTGAAGGCGGAAAGACGCTCGGCGACCTCGAGGTAGCCTTCCTCCCAGCCCTCGGTCGCGATCACGGGGTCGAAGTGGAAGGCGAGGCGGTAGCCGGCCTCGGCCGAACGCCTCGCCGCCTCGAGCCGCCTCTCGAGGCTCGCCGCCCCCGGCTCCTCTGCCGTGATCACCGGCTGGGGGTTCATGGAAAAGGCGATGACGGCGTTTCCCTTGCGGGGAAGGGCGAGGAGGTGGTCGACGAAGTCTGTCTTCGTCTTGAGTTCGAGGCTGACCGCCGGCTCGTCGGCCAGGGCCTCGACGTACTCGCCCGCGAGGCCGAAGAGGGGATCGAACTCGAGAGAGTCCCCCGCCTCGCCCGTGCCGACCCGGACGCCGCTTTCCCGATATGTTTCCGGTTCCCCGGGGTGGCGGGAGTCGAACCCGCGTCCCGAGCGTGACACGGAACCCGTATTTTCCCGGGCTATCTCCCGGATCCTCGCGATCGAGGGGGCGGTGTCGGCGTAGACCGTGATCGGCGCAAAGTTGAGGTAGCTTTTCATGATGCAGTAGCTGCAGCCGATGGTGCAGCCGAGGTAGCAGTCGACGGTGACGTAGCCGCAGCAGAGGTGGCCCTTCGATCCCGGGCACCGGCCGACGGCCTCCCCCCGGCTTCCCGTTATGAACAGGCTCCGCCTGTTCCGGTGGGCTTCGGGAATTCCCGCCGGGCCCTGGACCTCCTCGACCGGTTTTCCCGCGAGGGCGGCGAGGGCCCTCGCCGTGGCGGGGAGTTTCGCGGCATCCCGGGTCAGGTAGACCCGGTCGATGATGTCAGTGTAGTAGCCCGACGAGATCATCGCACCTCCCTTCGAGTCTGGAGAGTGCCCTGATGCGCGCGGAAAGGGTCTTCGGGTCCCTGAAGCGGAAACTGACCGTGAAGTCCTCGCCCTCGAAAAAGGGCGGGGGTTCGAGGGTCACCCCGCTCTTGAGGAGGGCGACGTCGCGGATGGACGCGAACTCGTTCTCGATTTCCGTGAGGCGGGGGAACCTCTCCCGGGCGAAAAAGCCCATCGCGTTCCCCGAAACGAAGGCCCTGTCGACGAGGGCGAGTTGGCCCGTTTCATCCAGGCCGTCGCGGCGGGCGACCTCGGCGAAGCGCCTGAAGGCGGTCCGCCTCTCGCTCACGGTCAGACCGAAGGCCGAGGAGGCGAGGGCGGATAGCGCGGCCGCGGAGAGCCCCGCGAGGGACTGGGCCGTCTTGAGGTCGACGAGACCCGAGGCGACGAGGGCTTTCGGACCCTTTTCGAGGGCGGAATACCTCGACGTGGCCTGGGTGAAATTCCCCTCGCTCTGGACGAGGCTCCCGACCTCTTCCATGAAAGCCTCGGCGGCGGGATTCCCCGAACCGGCGGCTGAACCGACGGCGGCGAGGGCCCGGTTCAGGATGGCCTCCTTTTCCGGAAAACCGTAGAGGTCCCTCCTGTCCTCGAGCCTCAGGGCGACGAGAAGGGCCTCGCCTTCGGTGACGTCCAGCTCGAGCGAGGCGAGTTCGGCCATTCCGAGCCTGGCCGCGGCCTCGACGAGGGGCCTGCCCCAGATGAGTTCGTCGGCGCGAATCGGAAGGGGGGGACAGAGCCCCGAGGCGAGAAGGACGGGATCGGGGGCGGGACTCGAGAGGAAGGGCTCGCGGGAGCGCATCGAAAGGAGCACCGATATCGGGAGAAGGGTCATACGGAAAGTATACCGGGATGGCGGGATTCCTTCAATGCGGGGCGGGGAGGATCGTCGGGTTCGGGTGAAATCCTCGGATTTCGCCCCGCGGAGGGGGTCCTGCATCCGGCGACTGTCCGGTGAACCGGACAATTTGTCGATATTTATCCATCAATCGGGCCGATAACTGTATAAATATTTATTGACAAAGGCCCCGTATCTCATATAATAATGGCACAAAGTTAAGGAAAAAGGAGTCCCAGATGAAAAAGAGCATTCAGATTTCTGTAATTCTCGTCATCGCCGCGACGATGCTTTTCGTCGGCTGTGGTAAGCCAGCTTCGAAGACCGTGAAGATCGGCGTGTTCGAACCGATCACCGGCGCGAACGCGGCGGGCGGTTCCCTCGAGGTCGACGGCGTGAAGCTGGCCAACGAGATGTATCCCGAGGTTCTCGGCAAGAAGGTCGAGCTCGTCATCGTCGACAACAAGTCCGACAAGACCGAAGCGGCGAACGCCGCCGCGCGCCTTGCCCAGAAGGAAAAGGTCGTCGCCGTCATCGGAAGCTGGGGCTCGTCCCTCTCCATGGCAGGCGGTCCCGTGTTCGCCGATTCCAAGATCCCGGCGGTCGGCGCTTCCTGCACCAACCCCCTGGTGACCAAGGGCAACGACTTCTACTTCCGCGTCTGCTTCATCGATCCCTTCCAGGGCACGGTCATGGCCAACTACGCCTTCTCCAACGTGAAGGCCAAGAAGGTCGCCATCGTCCAGGAGGTCTCGAACGACTACTCCGTGGGCCTCGCGAAGTTCTTCACCGACGCCTTCGTCAAGCTCACCAACGATCCCAAGTCCATCGTGAGCGTGTCCAACTACAACACCGGCGACCAGGACTTCACCGCCCAGCTCACCAACATCAAGGCCCAGAAGCCGGATGCCATCTTCGCGCCGGGCAACTACACCGAGTCGGCCCTCATCGTCAAGCAGGCCCGCCAGCTCGGCATCAAGGCCCCCTTCCTCGGCGGCGATACCTGGGAAACCCCCGACTTCATCGACGTCGGCAAAGAGGCCGTCGAGGGCGTCGTGTTCTCGACCTTCTTCGCCACCGAGGTCCCGATCACCGACACCTCCAAGGATTTCCTGAAGGCCTACCGCGACAAAAACGCCGGCAAGGATCCCGCGGCCGTCACGGCCCTCGGCTTCGACGCCTACCTCGTCATCCTCGACGCGATCAAGCGGGCCAACAGCCTCGACACCGTCAAGATCAAGGAAGAGATCGCCAAGACCACGAAGTTCCCGGGCGCGGCTGGTTTCATCACCCTCGACCAGGACCACAACGCGGTCAAGAGCGCGGTCATCAAGACCGTCAAGGGCGGAAAGTTCACCTATCTGACCACGATCGAGCCGAACGTCCAATAGGTTCTTTCGAAGCAAAATCCCAAACGTAAGCGACCGGGCCCGGGGCTGACGCCTCGAGTCCGGTCGACGTTTTTATTCCGGAGGCGATCCCTTCCATGACTGCCGATACCTTTTTCCAGCACCTAGCGAACGCGCTCTCGTTGGGCAGCCTGTACGCGCTGCTCGCCATAGGCTATACGATGGTGTACGGCGTTCTGCGGTTGATCAATTTCGCCCATGGCGATATTTTCATGCTCGCCACCTACTTCGCCTTCTACATCGCGACGACGGCCATCATGCCCTGGTGGGCGGTTTTCATCCTCGCCATCGTCCTGACGGGAATCTTCGGCGTGGTCGTCGAACGGGTGGCCTACAAGCCCCTGAGGGACTACCCGCGGATGTCGATCATGATCTCGGCGATCGGGGTCTCCTTCCTGATAGAGAACCTGGCGACCGTCGTTTTCGGGGGCAGGCCGAAGGCATTCTCCGTGCCGGAGCTTTTCTCGGGGCTCGTGATGTTCGGCAACGTCCGGATCATCACCGTGAACCTGTTCATCCCGGTGGTGACCTTCGTCATGCTCATCATCCTGCTCTTCGTGGTAAACAAGACGAAGACGGGGATGGCGATGAGAGCCGTGTCGACCGATTTCGACGCGGCCCGTCTCATGGCCATCGACGTGAACCGGATCATCTCCTTCACCTTCCTGCTCGGCTCCCTCCTGGCGGGGGTCGGGGGCGTCATGTGGTCGCTGAAATACCAGCAGCTCCAGCCCCTGATGGGCATCATGCCCGGCCTCAAGTGCTTCATCGCGGCCGTCATCGGCGGAATAGGCTCGATCGGCGGGGCCGTCCTCGGCGGCTTCATCCTCGGGATGATCGAGATCATGGCCGTGGCCTTTTTCCCCGGAGCGACCGGGTACCGCGACGTGTTCGCCTTCGTCCTCCTGATCATCATCCTCCTCGTCAAGCCTTCGGGACTTCTGGGCAAGTCGTCGGCGGATAAGGTCTAGCCATGGCAGATACCAAGAAACGAAACATGATCCTGACCATCGCGGCCCTCGTCGCGTGGATAATCCTCCTTTTCGTGTTCGACAAGGTGTTCGATCCCTTCACCATGAGGATTTTCAACCTCTGCGGGATCTACGTCACCCTCGCCCTGAGCCTGAACCTGATCAACGGCTTCACCGGGATGTTCTCCCTGGGCCACGCCGGGTTCATGGCCGTCGGCGCCTACGTCTCGGCCCTTCTCACGCTCTCCCCGGCGACCAAGGCGATGAACTTCTACCTCGCCCCGATCACGCCCCTCCTCGCGAACGTGCAGATGCCCTTCCTGCCCGCCCTGCTCATCGGGGGGCTCGTGGCGGCCTTCGTCGGCTTCCTGATCGGCTGGCCGGTCCTGAGGCTCCGCGACGACTACCTGGCCATCGCGACCCTGGGCTTCAGCGAGATCATCCGCGTGGTGATCACGAACCTCCAGACGATCACGAACGGCTCGCTCGGCCTCAAGGGGATTCCCCGGTACACCAACGTGTGGTGGTCCTGGGGCATCGCCATCGTGGCGATCCTCTTCATGGTGTTCCTGATGAGGGGCAGCTACGGCAAGGCCTTCAAGGCGATCCGCGAGGACGACACGGCGGCCGAGGCCATGGGAGTCGGGGTGTTCCGGCACAAGGTCCTCTCCTTCGTGATAGCCTCCTTCATGGCGGGGGTCGGCGGCGGCCTCCTCGGCCACCTCCTGGGGACGATTGATCCGCTGATGTTCCGCTTCACCCTGACCTACAACATCCTCCTGATCGTCGTCCTCGGCGGCATCGGGAGCATCACAGGAACCGTGATCGCCGCCATCGTCATCACCGTGGCGACCGAGGCCCTGCGCTTCCTCGACGGCGACATCGACCTGGGCCTGTTCGTCATCCCGGGCATACCGGGGATGAGGATGGTCGTGTTCTCGATCCTGCTCATGTGCGTGATCCTCTTTTGGCAGCGGGGACTGATGGGCAACCGGGAGCTTTCCTGGGAGATGCTCCTGCCCGCGCGCCGCTCGGCGGCTAGAAAACCGGACCCGTCCGCGACGGGCCAATCCGAAGGGAAGAGGGACTGACCCATGGCGATGCTCAAGACTGAACGGCTCACCCGGAGCTTCGGCGGCCTCGTCGCCGTCTCCGAGCTCAGCATAGAAATCGGCAAGAACGAGATCATCGGACTCATCGGCCCGAACGGGGCGGGGAAGACGACGGCCTTCAACCTGATTACGGGGGTTTTCCCCCCGACGACCGGGAGGATCATCTTCCAGGACAGGGACATCACCGGCAGGCAGCCCCACGAGATCACGAAGTACGGGATAGCCAGGACCTTCCAGAACATCAGGCTCTTCAAGGAGCTTTCCGTGCTGGACAACGTGTTCATCGCCAACCACCTCCGCCTCGACTCGGGGATCTTCGCCTCGGTGCTGAGGACCCCGGGCTACCGGAAGAAAGAGAAGGCGATGTACGATTTTTCCCGCGAGCTCCTTTTCGAGATGGGGCTCTCCGACGTCGAGAACGACGTTTCCTCCTCCCTGCCCTACGGCAGGCAGCGGAGGCTCGAGATCGCCCGGGCCCTGGCGACGAAGCCCCAGCTCCTCCTGCTGGACGAACCCGCCGCCGGCATGAATCCCCAGGAATCGAACGAGCTCATGGCCCTCATCCGGACGATCCGGGACAAGTTCGACCTGACCATCCTCCTCATCGAGCACCACATGCAGG
>DBTK01000011.1:8804-8980 GCA_002307015.1 Spirochaetaceae bacterium UBA1318 | reverse complement strand
GCACCACATGCAGGTGGTCATGGGGGTCTGCGAGAGGATCTACGTCCTCGACTACGGCATTACCATAGCCCAGGGCAACCCCGAGGCCATACAGAACGATCCGAAGGTTATCGAAGCCTATCTGGGGGTGGACTGATGCTCACGATTGAAAACCTCGACGTCCGCTACGGCGGCAT
>DBTK01000011.1:8165-8479 GCA_002307015.1 Spirochaetaceae bacterium UBA1318 | reverse complement strand
GAACGGGGCCGGCAAGTCGACGACCCTCAAGTCCGTCATGGGCCTCGCCCGGGCGTTTTCCGGGACCATCAGCTTCGACGGCACCGAGCTCATGAAGATGCAGACCAAGGACATCGTGAAGTCAGGCGTCGTCCTCGTCCCCGAGGGGCGGAGAATCTTCCCGAACCTTTCGGTGCGCGAGAACCTCCTCCTGGGGGCCTATGCGAGAACGGACAAGCCGGGGGTCGCGAAGGACATGGATCGGGTCTATGTCCTGTTCCCGAGGCTCAAGGAAAGGCTCCACCAGCGGGCCGGCACCCTCTCGGGGGGCGAGC
>DBTK01000011.1:1094-7902 GCA_002307015.1 Spirochaetaceae bacterium UBA1318 | reverse complement strand
GGGGGCGAGCAGCAGATGCTCGCCGTCGGCCGGGCCCTGATGAGCAAGCCCCGCCTCCTCCTCATGGACGAGCCTTCCCTGGGCCTCGCGCCCCTCATCGTGAAGGAGATCTTCGCGATCATCAAGGAAATCAACCAGGGCGGGGTGACCGTCCTGCTGGTCGAACAGAACGCGAAGGCGGCCCTCGAGGTCGCCGACTATGGCTACGTCCTCGAGACGGGCAGGATCATCCTTTCGGGAACGGGCCGGGATCTCCTCGAGAACGAGCAGGTGAAAAAGGCCTACCTCGGGGATTGACGCGGGACTCGGATGTCCGCGATCGGGATCGGGAGGGAATCATGGGCGACATCATTCGTTGGGGCATCATGGGACCGGGCGGAATCGCCCACAGCTTCGCCAAGGGGGTCGCCGCCCTGGGCGACGCGAAGCTGGTCGCCGTCGGTTCCCGCTCGGCCGAGCGGGCCAAGGCTTTCGCCTCCGAGTTCGGCATCGGGAAGGCCTACGGAGACTACGAGTCCCTCGTCCGCGATCCGGAGGTCGATGCGGTCTACATCGCGACCCCCCATCCGGCCCATCGCGAAAACGCCCTCCTCTGCATCGCCGAGGGGAAGGCCGTGCTGTGCGAGAAGCCCTTCACGATGAACGCCTCGGAGGCGGCCGACATCGCCTCAGCCGCCAGGGCCAGAAAGGTCTTCGCCATGGAGGCGATGTGGACCCGCTTCCTCCCGGCCACGATCAAGGTCAGGGAATGGCTCGCCTCGGGAATGATCGGCGATCTTTCGATGATGAAAGCCGATTTCGGCTTCCGCGCCGAATGGAAACCCGAGTGGCGGCTCCTCAATCGCGAGCTCGGCGGCGGAGCCCTGCTCGACGCCGGCATCTACCCCGTTTCCTACGCCTCGATGGTGTTCGGCACCCAGCCGACGCGGATCGAGAGCGCCGCCCAGATCGGGCCCACCGGAGTCGACGAGCGGTTCGCCGCCGTGTTCGGCTATGACGGCGGGAGGCTCGCCCAGGTTTCGGCCGCGGTCAGGACCAGGCTCGTGTCAGACGCCTGGATCTACGGCACCGAGGGCTACATCCACGTTCCCGGTTTCCTTTTCGGAAAATCGGCCGAACTTTTCGTCGGCGACTCCCCCGTCGAGGCCTGCACGCCCGAGTTCGTCTCGACCGGCTACAACTACGAAGCCGCCGCCGTCGGCCAGCTCATCCGCCAGGGAAAGACCGAGAGTCCCCTGATGCCCCTCGAGGAAACGATCGCGATCATGAAGACCATGGACGCCATCCGCAAGCCTTGGGGCCTCGTCTACCCGAGCGAGCGATAGGGCACGCGTCCCGGGCGCTCGGCTGTCGTCCACGACGGCCCCGTGCGGGCGACGTCAGCCGCCACAAGTACTGTACGAAAACGGCGCACTGCCGTTAGGATGAACTCAGGAGGGAAACATATGAGCGGAAACAAATTGCGGATTGGCATCATCGGCTGCGGCGGCATCGCCACCAACAAGCACCTGCCGGCTCTCAGGAAACTCGACTCGCTCTGCGAAGTCGTCGCCTTTTGCGATATCGTGAAGGAAAGAGCCGAGAAGGCGGCAGCCGAGTTCGGCGCCCCGAAGGCCAAGGTCTACGTCGAGTACGAGCGCCTTCTCAAGGACAAGACCATCGACGTGATCCACGTCCTCACCCCGAACGTATTCCACGCCCCGATCACGGTCGCCGCCCTCGAGGCGGGCAAGCACGTCATGTGCGAAAAGCCGATGGCGCATAGCTACGCCGACGCGATGAAGATGCTCGAGGCCTCGAAACGGACGGGGAAAAAGCTCACGATCGGTTACCAGAACCGCTTTCGAGAGGATGTCCAGACCCTCCGCCAGGCTGTCGATTCGGGCTACCTCGGCGACATCTACTTCGCCAAGGCCCACGCCCTGAGGCGGCGGGCCGTCCCGACCTGGGGGGTATTCCCCAACAAGGCCCTGCAGGGAGGAGGCCCCCTGATCGACATCGGGACCCACGCCCTCGACGTGACCCTCTGGATGATGGGCAACTACAAGCCGGCTTCCGTCCAGGGCTCTGTTTTCTGGAAAATGGCCGACCAGTTCGAGGGGAACCTTTTCGGTCCCTGGGATCCCAAGACCTACGAGGTCGAGGATTCCGCCTTCGGCTTCATCAAGATGGAGAACGGCGCGACCATTTTCCTCGAATCCTCGTGGGTCCTGAATACGACGGACGCGAAGGAAGCGGCGACCACCCTCTGCGGCACCAAGGGCGGGGCCGAGATCCGGGGCGCCATGGGCTCCCCCTACCGCCTGATCCTGAATACCGCGAAGTTCGGAAAGCTCATCGACGAGGAGCCGGTCGCGGGGGGCGGGGTCGCCTATTTCCAGGGAGGCAGCGGGGATCCGGGGGACATCGAGGCCAGGCAGTGGATCGAGGCCGTGGCGAACAATAAGGAGCCTCTGGTGAAGCCGGAAGAGGCCATCGTGGTCACGAGGATCCTCGAGGCGATCTACCGCTCGCAGGAGACGGGGAAGGTCGTCGAGTTCTGAAGCGCTAGGCGCTCAAGTTCCCGAAAACCTTGAGCCAGTCCTTCTCGAAGCGCTCGATGGCGACGTCGACGGCGGGGGAGGCGAGCATCTGCCTCGCCACGTCCGGCGGAATCGTGACGGCTCGGGCCCCCGCGAGAAGGCAGTCCAAGACCTGGCTGGGGGTGCGGAAGCTTGCCGCGAGGATCGAGCACGAGGGCTCATGGAGGTCGAGCAGCTTCTGGAGGGATTGAACCATCTTGATGCCGTCGCCTCCGGTCGCGTCCAGGCGGTTGACGTAGGGTGCCACGTAGCAGGCTCCCGCATGCGCGGCGAAAAGCCCCTGCATGGGGGAATAGATGGCCGTCCCGAGGGTCCTGACGGACCGGGCGCTCAGGGCCATGATGGCGGCGAATCCCGAGGCTATGGCCGGTATCTTCACCACGAGTTTGGGATCGAGATCGTTCAGGTACAGGGCCTCGTCGATCATGGACTCGGGTTCCCGCGCGAGCACCTGGGCGAAGATCGTGCAGCTTGGGCCGATGATCCGGCGGATCTTCGGAAGCAGCACGTTCAGGGGGTGCTTCCCGGTTGCGACGATGCTCGGATTGGTCGTAACTCCTGCGATGGGTAGAATCTCGGAAAGTTCCTCTATTGCATCAAGGTCTGCGGTATCCAGATAGATTTCCATGGTTCCCTCCCGGAAATAACGTCTTATATTTATCGATATCTTCTCCCTTTTAGGGTCGGAGGTCAATACGGTCATTCGCATATTATGCTGTTTGTGCGAAAAGAGCAGAAAAGACCCGTGAAGGAGGGCAACGGTATCCGTTCATTGCAAAGTTTGTCCGTGCGGAAAAACCCACGGACTTGAGCGAGCGGGTGGATGTCGGAACCCGGGATTTCAGGGGGCTCGCGGGCTTCAGGTCCTGGGGACGGTTTTCGGAGCCTTCGCCCAGAGGTCGACGGGAAAGAGCACGCGAAGCGCCTCGTCGACCGTATCCGCGAAGAGGAAGGCCGTGTCGGCGATGACCTCGCGGGGGATCTCGTCCAGGTCCTTGCGATTCTTCTCGGGGAGGAAGATGGTCTTGATCCCGTTCCGGTGGGCGGCGAGCACCTTTTCCTTCACCCCGCCGATCGGAAGGATCCGGCCCGAGAGGGTGATCTCGCCGGTCATGGCGACGGACTTGCGCACGGCCACCCCCGATAGGGCGGAGAGCATGGCGCAGGTGAGGGTGATGCCGGCCGAGGGGCCGTCCTTCGGGATCGCGCCTTCCGGAACGTGGACGTGGATATTGTTCTTCTGGAAGGCCTTCGACTCTATGCCGAAGCCCTCCCGTCTCGAGCGGATATAGGAGAGGGCGGCCTTGGCGCTTTCCTTCATCACGTCGCCGAGGTTCCCGGTGAGGATGAGCTCGCCCGTCCCCTCGTAGAGGACGGTTTCGACGGGGAGGAGGGTCCCCCCGAGCTCGGTCCATGCGAGGCCGTTGACCACCCCGACCCGTTCCTCCTGGTACACGAGGTCGTCCTCCCTGCTCCGTTTTCCCAGGTACTTCTGGAGGCTTCTGGCCGAGACGATACGGGTGAATCCCCTCATGTCGGCGGCCGATTCGTCGGCCCCCGTCGCGCCGGACTTCGCCTGTACCCCGGCCGGGGTATCGCCCGGCACCTTTCCCTCCGCTTCCGGATCGGGGGAGGATGTCGTCCCGGTGGATTCGCTTCCAGCGGACTCGCTTCCGGCGGGGACGGTCGCCTGGGTGGATGCGAAACCCTCCTTGACGGCCTCGCGGGCGATCTTGCGCACGACGCTCGCGATCTGGCGCTCGAGGTTCCTGACTCCCGATTCCATCGAGTAGTAGCGGATGACGTCGAGGATGGCATCCTTCCGGAACTTGATGTCGGCGTCCTTGAGCCCGTTCTCGACGAGCTGGCGGGGAATGATGAAGTTCTGTGCTATGGCGAGCTTCTCGTATTCGGAGTAGCCCGGTATCTCGATGACCTCCATCCGGTCGATGAGGGCCATGGGGATGTTGTGCAGGGAGTTCGCCGTGGTGATGAACATGACCCGCGAGAGGTCGTAGGCCACCTCGAGGTAGTGGTCGGTGAAGGTCGAGTTCTGTTCCGGATCGAGGACCTCGAGCAGGGCGGAGGCCGGATCGCCCCGGAAATCGCTCGACATCTTGTCGATTTCGTCGAGAAGGAAGACCGGGTTCACGCTTCCCGCCTTCTTGATGCTCTGGAGGATCTTGCCGGGAAGGGCCCCGACGTAGGTCTTCCGGTGGCCTCGGATCTCGGCCTCGTCCCGAACCCCGCCGAGCGACATGCGGACGAAGTTTCTGCCGAGCGCGCGCGCGACGGACCGGCCGAGGCTGGTCTTGCCCGTTCCGGGCGGCCCGACGAAGCAGAGGATGGGCCCCTTGGCCGAATCGCCCTTGAGGAGGCGGACGGCGATGAAGTCCAGAATTCTCTCCTTCGCCTTTTTCATGTTGTAGTGATCCTCGTCCAGGATTCTGGAGGCGAGGTCGAGGTCCCGGTTGTCCTTCGTTCTTTCGTTCCAGGGGAGGTCGGCCATCCATTCGAGGTAGGTGCGCAGGACGGCGGCCTCGGGCGACATGGGTTGGAGTTTGGCGAGCCGTTCGAGTTCCTTCACCGCCTTCGCGTTCGCCTCGGAGGGCATTCCCCTGGCCTTGATTCTGGTCTCGAGTTCCTTCGAGGCGCTCAGGTCCTCGGCGTCCTTGCCGAGCTCCTTGTTGATCTCCTTGAGCTGCTCGTTGAGGACATAATCCCGCTGGCTCTTCTCCATGCGGTTGCGGACCCGGGCCGATATCTTTTTCTGGAGGCCGATCACCTCGTTCTCCGTCTCGACGGCGACGGCTATGGCCTCGAGCCTCTCCCCGCAGTCCTCGATCGCGAGGAGTTCCTGTTTTTTCTCGAGCTTGAAGTTCATGTGGTGGCAGATGAGGTCGGCGAGCTTGTCGGGTCCCTCGGCCTTGTCGATCGCCGCCTGGACTTCGGGAGGTATCTTCTTCTGGAAGTCGGCGTAGCTCTCGAACGACTTCTGGACCGACTTCATCATCGCGGCGTCGCGGCTCGAAATCTCGGTCGTGACCGGAAAGGAAACGAGCTCGACGGTATCGAAGTCCTTGTGTCTGATGAAACGCTTGATCCTCGCCCGGCCGATGCCCTCGACCAGGGCCCTGGCCGTCCCGTCCGGCAGACGGAGCATCTGGACGATGGATACCACGGTGCCGGCCTCGTAGACCGACCCCTCGTCCGATTCGTTCGAGGAAAATTTCTGGCAGGAAACGAAGGCCTTCCTGTCCTTGTTCATGGCCGCTTCGAGGGCCGCGATGGAGGAGGACTTGCCGACGAAGAAGGGGATGACGGTATGCGGAAAAACGACGAGCTCCCTCACCGGTACGAGAGGGAGCTCATGGAAAGGGGAAGTCCGGTGAATCACCGAATCGAGGACGCTCATGCGCTTTTCTGGACGCGCTGGATCTCGGGTTTCTCTGATTTCTGGATGCTGTCGCGGGTGATCACGACGCGCTTGTCTCCCTCGATGGAAGGGATCTCGTACATGATTTCCATCATCAGATCCTCGACGATCGCGCGCAGGCCGCGGGCCCCGGTGTTCTGGTCGAGGGCCTTCTGGGCGACCGCCTCGATCGCGCCGTCCTCGAAAACCAGGTCGACGCCGTCGAGCTTCATCATGGCCTGGAACTGCTTCAGGATGGCGTTCTTGGGCTCGGTCAGGATGTGGGTCAGGTCTTCCTTGGAAAGCTGGTTCAGGGCGACCTGGATCGGAAGGCGGCCGACGAACTCCGGGATCATGCCGAACTTGATGAGGTCGTCCGGGTGCATCTGGGTGTAGAGGTCGGCGAGCTTCTTCTGGCGGTAGCTCTTCACGTCGGCTCCGAAGCCCATCACGTGCTCGTCCACCCTGTCCTCGATGTATTTCTCCAGGCCCACGAAGGCGCCGCCGCAGATAAAGAGGATGTTGGTCGTGTCGACCCTGATGTATTCCTGGTTCGGGTGCTTCCTGCCGCCCTGGGGAGGGACGTTGGAAACGGTGCCCTCGATGATCTTGAGGAGGGCCTGCTGGACTCCCTCGCCCGAGACGTCGCGGGTTATGGAAACGTTCTCGCCTTTCTTGGCGATCTTGTCGATTTCGTCGATGTAGATGATTCCCCGCTCGGCGGCGGCGATGTTCATCCCGGCGTTCTGGACGAGCTTGAGGAGGATGTTCTCGACGTCCTCTCCTACGTAGCCGGCCTCGGTGAGGGTGG
>DBTK01000011.1:0-848 GCA_002307015.1 Spirochaetaceae bacterium UBA1318 | reverse complement strand
CGTAGCCGGCCTCGGTGAGGGTGGTCGCGTCCGCGATGGCGAAGGGGACCTTGAGGCGCTTGGCCAGGGTCTTGGCGAGGAGGGTCTTCCCCGAACCGGTCGGACCGATCATGAGGATGTTCGACTTGTCGAGCTCGACGTCGTTCTGGAGCTTCCCGTAGTTCACGATCCGCTTGTAGTGGTTGTACACGGCGACGGAAAGGGTTTTCTTCGCGTACTCCTGGCCGATGACGTACTGGTCGAGGTAGTCCTTGAGCTCCTTGGGCGTCGGAATCTCCTCGGAGAACTCGAAGTCGAGTTCCTGCTCGTCGTCGTTGACGATCTTCTGGCAGATCTTGACGCATTCGTCGCAGATGTAGACGCCGGGGCCGGCGATCAGTTTCTTGACCGAATCGGCACCCTTGCCGCAGAACGAGCAGGTCTTCGATAAATCGTTTTTAAGCCGCGCCATGCTTCTCCCTTACCAGCATCTTGTCGATGAGGCCGTACGAAATGGCTTCTTCCGCGGACATGAAGTAGTCCCGCTCCATGTCGGCCGTAACCACGTCAGCAGTCTTGCCGGAATGCTTCGCGAAATAGTCGATGGTGAGTTTCTTCAAGCGGATGATCTCTCTCGCCTGGATGTTGATGTCGACGGCCTGGCCCTGCACGCCGCCCCAGGGCTGATGGATGAGGACGCGGCTGGAGGGGAGGGCCATCCGCTTGCCCGTGGTTCCGCAGGCGAGGATGAGGGCGGCCATGCTCGCGGCCTGACCAAGGCAGATGGTCTGCACGTCGGCCTTGATCCACTGGATGGTGTCGTAGATGGCGAGCCCCGCGGTGACCGAGCCGCCGGGGGAATTGATGTA
>DBTK01000001.1 GCA_002307015.1 Spirochaetaceae bacterium UBA1318 | reverse complement strand
GTCCTCCTCGAGCCCGCGGACGCGCCCCTTAGGATCGTAGCCCGCGGCGTTGAAGTAGCGCGGGGCCGCGAAGCGGAGGCCCTTGAGCTTATCGTACCAGGCGAGGATGCGCTCGATCTCGAGCTTCGTGAAGCCGTAGTAGTTCTCGGGATTGGTCGGATGCTCCTCGTCGATCGGCAGGTACTTCGGCTCGCCGTAGGTCGCCGCTGAGGAGGAAAAGACTATGTACTTGACGCCGGCCTCGCAGGCGGCGTTCAGGATGTTGACGGTGCCGTTGATGTTCCGGAGGGAGTATTTCTCGGGCTTGAGCATCGATTCGCCGGCGGCCTTGTAGGCGGCGAGGTGGACGATCGCGTCGAAGCCCTGGCCCGCCTTCCGGTTGCCCACATCGTCGCTTCCGCTCATCGCCCTCACGAGGCTGGTGTAGTCCATGATGTCGCCGTAGATGAAGGTCCCGTCGGCGAAAAGGTTCTCTCGGCCGCCGCTTGAAAGGTTGTCGAAGACCGTTACCGAATGGCCCTGATCGAGGAACTCACGGGCGACATGACTCCCGATATACCCCGCACCGCCTATTATAAGAACGCGCATGGTGGACTCCTTCATTGCTTTCTCTATTCAGCATGAGTCCATTCCAAAAACGTCAGTTTTTAGAATGGTTCCAATAAGAATGCAATTCCTGCAAGGAATTGCAGAAGTCCGGTCTGAAAACAGCCAGTCTTCGGACCGGACTCCAGCATAGAAGGAAAGGGAAAAGCCGTCAAGAACGGACGTTCGAGATGCAGGAAAGCTGGTAATCCACCATCTTCGCGAAGACCGTTTTCAGCCCCTCGGGGTCGACCGAACCGTCCATAGCCCCGCCCTCCTGGAGCTCCCGGATCAGGTAGTAGACCGACTCGATCGTCGAAAGGCAGTAGGGCTTGGGTTGGTGCTTGATCCTGAAGTCGGAGAGGTAGGAGCCCCGGAACGAAAGGGTCGGCAGGGGGTGGAGGTTCGCGCTGCGGTTCATGATCTGCTTCGAGAGGGCCCAGGTCGAGTCGACGATGAAGACGAGGAGGGTCTTGCCGCTCGAGCCCTCCCTGAAGCCGGGATCGTCCGTGCGGAAGGCCCGGGGGCCGGGGTAGAGGACGACGGGGAAATACCCCGGGTCGCCGATCAGCTCGTTCACCCTGCGGTCGGCGGAAAAATCCACGCCGACGAGTATCTCCGAGTCCACGAGGGAGAGGCTCGCGAGCCGTCCCGTCCCCGTCTTCTGCTTGAAGGCTTCCTTGGGATGCATGAGGAAGACGAACTTCACCCCCGTCCTGATCGGAACGATCGAGCCGCAATAGCAGGATTTCAGGGGGCGGAAGCAACGCCAGCAGTGTTCGGACATCGGTCGAGGATAGCCGAAATCCCGGGATTCGGCTACACGGAGCCCGGGCCGTCTCGGTCCGGAAGGTACATCGTGTCCAGGAGCCATCGTCCCGTGCCCGTCCGGAAAAGCTTTTCGCGGACGCTTTCGATAGCCCGTTTCGAAAGGCCCTCCTCGAAGGCGTTCACGAGGAAGTCGGCCTCGACGATGATCCTGAAATCGGTCCCGTCGATCGCGTCGTAGCTGTGGTGATGGCCGACGATGAAGGACACCCTCCCGACGACGGACTCTGGCACCCCGGCTTCGCGGAGGATGGCCTCGGCGACCGGCGGCCCCTCGATTTCCTGCAGGTTCCCGGCGGACGAGCCGTGCTTCCTCTCGGCCTCCCTGATCCCGATGTCGTGGAGGATGGCGGCGAGGTCGACCGTCGCCTCGCCGGTTTCGCCGAGGGGCTCGTCCGAAGCGATGATCCTGGCGAAATTCCTCACCTTGAGCGAATGGTTGATCCGCCTCAGGTCCGTCCCGAAATAGGCGATCATCATCTTGGTCACCGTCTCGATCATGAAAACCTCCGCCCCCATTGTACAGTGTCCGCGTTCGCCTGTGTAGCGGATTGGCGAGGCACCCAAGATTGACATTTTAGAAGATCCGGCTAGAATGCGGGACCGACGGAGACATCATGGCCATACCCAAGCTTCGATACACCAACAACGAAGGGAACACGACCCTCGCCCTGCTGGCCCTCGCCCTCGGCGGGTTCAGCATCGGCACGACGGAGTTCGCCTCGATGGGACTGCTGCCCCGGATCGCCGGCGACCTCGCCGTGACGATCCCCATGGCCGGTCACATCATCACCGCCTACGCCCTCGGGGTCGTCGTCGGGGCACCCCTCCTCACCGCCCTCGCGGCCCGGATGGACAGGCGCCACCTGGCCATCGCGCTGATGGCGGCCTTCACGGTCGGGAACGGGCTTTCGGCCTTCGCCCCGAACATCGGCTGGCTCATGGCGGCGAGGTTCGTCGCCGGCCTCCCCCACGGGGCCTATTTCGGCACCGGAGCCGTTCTCGGGGCCTCTGTCGTGGGACCGGAAAGGCGGGGACTCGCCGTCTCGACGATGATGACGGGCCTCACGATCGCGAACGTCATCGGGGTTCCGCTCTCGACGGTCATCGGCCAGGCCTTCGGCTGGAGAACCTCCTTCATCGGCGTCGGGGCCCTGGGACTCGCCACCTTCACCGCCCTCATCCTCTGGGTTCCCTCCCTGCCCTCAAGGCCCTCGGCCTCGGTCAGGAACGAGCTCGGGGCCTTCAGGAGCCGCCAGGTCTGGGTGGCCTGCGCCGCGGGCGCCATCGGTTTCGGCGGCATGTTCGCCGTCTACTCCTACGTGTCGCCCCTTTTGACCGGGGTGACAGGGCTCTCCGAAGCGACCGTGCCGGTCGTGCTCGCCCTCTTCGGTGTCGGAATGACGGCGGGAACCATACTTGCGGGACGGCTCGTGGACCGCTCGGTGATGAAAACCGTCTATGCCGGATTCATCGCCACCACGGTCGTCCTCGTCCTGATCGCCCTGACGGGCCGCTACGCCGTACCGGCCGTCGCCTCGATCGTCGCCCTCGGGATCGCCTCGCAGGTGCTCAACATCGCACTCCAGTCCCGGCTGATGGACGCCTCGCCGAACGCCCCGACCCTCGGGGCGGCCCTCTGCCATTCGGCCCTCAACATCGGGAACGCCTTCGGGGCCTTCATAGGGGGCGTGGTGATCGCGGCGGGATACGGCTTCCTCGCGCCGGCCTGGGTGGGGGCGGGGCTCTCGACGATAGGGCTCGCCATCGTCGCCGTCCTCGCCCGTCCGGTCAAGCCGGCGGCCGTTGCCTGAAGGGCGAAACGGGGCAGCCTGCCGCTTTCACCAACACTCTTCGAGGAACTGGCAGGCCCTCGCCGGCCGTGAAGGTCGAAGCGTTTCGGCGGCCCGCTAGGCGAGGAAGCCGAGCTGCTCCGAAACCGCCTCCCAACGATCCTGGAGCCTCTTCTGCTCCGCCTCGTTGGCGAGGGTTTTTTCCCGTATCTCCTTCACCTTGAGGCCGTCGGTGTAGATTTCTGGCCGTCCGAGGGAATCGTCGAGTTCCCGCTTCTCCCCTTCCAGCCGGCCGAGGGTTTCGAGGATCTCGGCCTCCTCGCGCTCGAGCTTTTTCTGCTGGGCGCGGCGGCGCTTGTCCTCGTCGCGGCGGAGCCGGGAATCCTCCTGGTCTACGACGGGGGGAGTCCGGGAAACGGGAGCGGGGCCCGGCCTTGGGGAGGCTGAAGCCCGCGGCACGCCGCTCACTCCGGAAAGCGCCTCCTCCTCGGCCGCGCTCTTGTCGAGGTAGTAGGTGTAATCGCCCAGGTAGTCCCTCGCCTGCCCTTCCCTCAGCTCGAAAACCCTCGTCGCCAGCTTCTCGATGAAATAGCGGTCGTGGGAAACGAAAAAGACCGTTCCCTGGTATTTCACCATCGCCTCGAGGAGGACGTCCTTGCTCGCCATGTCGAGGTGGTTGGTCGGCTCGTCCAGGATCAGGATGTTCCGCGGGTAGAGGAGGATCTTGAGCAGGGCGAGACGAGACCTCTCGCCGCCCGAAAGCACCGAGACATGCTTGAAGATGTCGTCCCCCCGGAAGAGGAAGGCGCCGAGGAAGTCCCTGAGCTTGGGAATCAGGTCCATAGAGGCTATCGATTCGAGCTCCTCGATCGCGGTTTTTTCGGGATCGAGGGAATCGGCGGTGTCCTGGGAGTAGTAGCCGACGACGGCCCCCGAGCCGAGCTTGAGCTCGCCCGAGTAGCCCGTATCGCTTCCCGACATGATCCGGAGCAGCGTCGACTTTCCGGCGCCGTTCCGCCCGACGACGGCCACCCGGTCGCCACACTCGAAGACGGCGCTCGTCGGCTTCAGGGCCACCGTCGATCCGTAGGTCCGGGAAACCGACTCCAGGGTCATCGCGATCCGCCCGAGATGGGGTGGAGGCGGGAAGGTGAAGTGCATCTTCTTCATCCCCTCGGGGATTTCGATGCGGGGGAGCTTGTCGAGCATCTTGATCCGGCTCTGGACGGCCGCGGCCTTCGTGGCCTGGTAGCGGAAGCGGC
>DBTK01000103.1:13430-26522 GCA_002307015.1 Spirochaetaceae bacterium UBA1318 | reverse complement strand
GCTCCTGCCGCTCGATGTCGATCTGCCGCTCGTAGAGCTCCCGCGAGCTCTGCACGGAGCTCCATTCGCCGAGGGCCATGGAGAGGGCGCCCGCGAGAAGCCCCGCGCCGCTCGTCACCAGGATCTGGGTCCTCGAGGCGCCCGCGCCGGCGACGCCCATCACGAGGCTGAACACCGAGATGAGGCCGTCGTTCGCCCCGAGCACCCCGGCGCGCAGGGCGTTTCCCCCGCCGGCGCGGTGCCTTCCCTCGAACCGGGCGAGCTCGTCGCCCCCCATGCCGCTTCCCGTCCGGGAAAGATAGCCGAACACGCGGGCGTGCGACCTCTCCTCGCCCGGCATCCCCACCGACTCAGCGTCGGCCTGGCCGTCGTAGCCGCCGGCCGCCGACTTCTCGATGGCCGCGATCGAGCCGACCATGACACCGGCGCCGAGCCTCTTGGCGATGAAAGCGGTGAACCTCGCCCTCAGGCCTGGCCTGAACACGGGAACAGCCTCCCCCGCCGCGAGGATCTTCTCCTCCCAGAAGGCGACGTGTTTCCTCTCGGTCTCCGCGAGCTTGAGGTAGATGTCCTTCAGGTCGGGATTCTTCTCGGATTCGGCGAATCGTCCGTATAAAAGGACGGCGCTGCTTTCCTCGGTCCAGTTGGTTATATAGCGCTTGATCTCGGCTGATTTTGCTTTCATGAAACAAGTCTATACCGCAGGGCCTGCCGAGGCAAGGGAAGCGCGGAACCGAAGAAAACACCTCGCCTCAGGTCGCGGGTGTGAGACCCTCCCGCGAATCAGGTCGGCTTTTTCACCCTGGCGAGGGAGGCGAGGTAGACCCCGGCGATGACGATTGCGCCGCCGGCGAGCTGGGCGAGGGAGAGCCGCTCGCCCAGGAGGAAGAATCCCGCGACGACCGTCACCACCGGAACGAGGTTGAGGAAGACGGCGCAGATCGTGACGCCGAGGGATTCGAGCCCCACGGCGTAGAGATAGTAGCCCGCGGCCGAGCAGAGTATCCCGAGATAGACGACATTCAGCCAGACCAGGGGACCGGCCGGCTTCCATTGCGGGCTTTCGGCGAGGATGAAAGGAATGAAACCGACGAGGCCGAAAAGGGACTGGTAGAAAACGATGGCTATCCGCGAATGGCGGGCAAAAAGGGGCCGCGTGAGGAAGCAGTAGACGACCCAGCTCCCGACGGCGCCGAGCATGCAGAGGTAGCCGCCGAGGTTCCCCGAAAGGGCGAGGCCTGCGCTCACCATGACCCAGACCCCGGCGACGGACATCGCCACACCGAGGTACTTGAGGGGCGACATGGGGGTCCGGAAGGCGATCCTCTCGGCTATCATCGTGATCGCCGGAAGGACGCCGATCACGAGGGAGCACTCCGAGGCGCTGATCAGCTTGATGCCGTTGTTCTCGAAGAGAAAGTAGAGGGTGACGCCGGTGAGCCCCGCGCCCGCTGCCCAGGGAATGTCCCGACGTTCGAGCCTTTCGTTCGGAACCATGACCCGCTTCACGATGGCGAGGAGGACGACGGCGACGGCGAACCGGAGGAACCCGATGGTCATCGGCGGCATCGCGGAGAGCGCGGTCTTGGTGCTCGGGAAGGAAAGGCCCCAAAAGAGGACGGTCAGGATGATGTAGAAATAGGCTTTCCCGTTTTTTTTCATGGTCATGATCGGCCATCATACCGGGGACGGAGCCGGGAGTAAAGCCGCGGGCCCAGGCGGCCTTTCAGGCGGGGCGGTCGCCGCCGCCTGAGGCCCGAGACAGTCCCCTTCGGCTTAAAATCCGGCCGGAGACTTCCAATAATTCCTCCCCCGGTGTATACAGGCAGGGGGATTTTATGAACATCGGAGTCGATTACTATCCTGAACACTGGGACGAGTCGCGATGGCCCGTCGATGCGAAACTGATGCGCGAGGCCGGAATCACCTTCGTGAGGCTCGCCGAGTTTTCATGGTGCAAGCTCGAGCCGACGGAAGGCAACTACGATTTTTCCTGGCTCGACCGCGCCCTCGCCGTCCTCCACAAGGAAGGAATCAAATCGGTGCTCGGCACGCCGACGGCGACGCCGCCCGCCTGGCTCCACGAGCGCTACCCCGAGATCTATCCCGCCGACGCGAAGAAGTACCGCCTCGGTTTCGGAACCAGGCTCCAGCGCTGCCTCAACAACGAAGACATGCGCCGATACTCCCGCCTCATCACCGAGACGATGGCGAAACACTACGCGAAAAACCCAGCCGTCGCCGGATGGCAGACGGACAACGAGTTCGAGGGGAATCTCTGCTACTGCGAAACCTGCGCGGCCAAATTCCGCGAGTGGCTCCGTGAAAAGTACGGAAGCCTCGAGGCCCTCAACGAGGCGTGGGGCACGATCTTCTGGAGCCAGGAGTATTCGGGCTGGTCCCAGATCCCGCTCCCCTGGGAGGTGAAGTGCGGAAAATCCCACAATCCCTCCCTCCAGCTCGACTACCGCCGCTTCGCCTCGGAAAGCACGGTGAGCTTCCAGCACGAACAGGTCGAGATCCTGCGCGCCAACGCGCCGGAGCAGTTCATCACCCACAACATGATGGGCCTCCACGATTCGGTGGACTACTTCGAGCTCGGCAAGGACCTCGATTTCGTCTCCTGGGACAACTACCCCGCCGGGTTCTGGATCCAAGGCGAACCGACGAGGTCCGACCTCGCCCATGACGTAATACGCGGGATCAAGGGCAGGAACTTTTGGGTGATGGAAGAGCAGTCCGGCATCACGGGGTGGGAGACGATGAGCAGGCGCCCCGTACCCGGCCAGATCAGGCTCTGGTCCTGGCAGGCGATCGCCCAGGGCGCCGACCTCGTCCAGTACTTCCGATGGCGGTCCTGCCTCTTCGGCACCGAGCAGTACTGGCACGGCATCCTCAACCACGACGGGGTCCCGAGACGGCGCTACCGTGAGATCAAGGGCTTTTCCGAGGAGCTCGCCTCGCTCTCGGCCGAGCTCGACGGCTCATCCCCGGAGAACTCCGTGGCCATCCTCAATTCCTACGAGCAGAACTGGGCCTTCCAGATCCAGCCCCAGGCGAAGGGCCTCCTCTGGTGGGACCAGGTGAGGAGATACCACGACGCCCTGGGAAGGGCCGGCGTCGGCACCGACGTCGTTCCGATGGGCGCCGACCTGTCGAAGTACCGCCTCGTCATCCTTCCCGGCTGGTACCTCCTTCGCGAACGCGACGCCGAGAAGCTCGGCGCCTACGTGAAGGCCGGCGGCGTCCTCGTCGTCTCGGCGAGAACCGGGGTGAAGAACGAGCTCAACACCTGCAGAACCGAGCCCCTTCCCGGCCCGATCGCCGATCTCGCCGGAGTCGAAGTGGACGACTACGATCCCCTGGGGGACGCGACCTGTCCGGTCACCCTCGCCGACGGGACGTCGCTTTCGGCCTCGGTCTGGGCCGACGCCCTCGTCCCCAAGGGGGCGGAGACGGTCGCCTCGTACGCGGGGGGATGCTTCCCCGGCGAGGCGGCGGTGACCAGGAACGAAACCGGCAAGGGTTCCTGCTGGTATTTCGGGACCGCCGGGGACGCGGCCTTCTACGACAGCCTCCTTTCCCGGGTGCTCGAGGACTCATCGATCGAGCCCTACCGGGGACTTCCGCCGAACGTCGCCGCGAAGTACCGGGTCCGGAACGGCGCGACCTGGCTTTTCCTTCTCAACCTCGGGTCCGCCGAAGCCTCAGTCCCCGTTCACAAGGGAGCGAAGCACCTCCTCGGTCCCGAGGCCGAAGGCGACACGGTACGGCTTCCCGCCTACGGCGTCGCGATCTACCGAATTTGACAGGAGAACATCATGTCCGTATTTCCGAGCTACGTTCCGCCCGACTTCAGCCTCCCCCTCTTTTCATCCTCGCCCACGGTGAGAACGGAACCGGCCGTCGGCGACGGCCTCGTCCCGAGGAACTACCACGGCACCTCGAACTACCCCGAATACGTCCATTTCGGCGGGGGAAAATGGGTCCTCGCCCCCGAGAGCCGCATGGATTCCGTCCTCGTCGTGGGAGACGGCACGGTCGACGTGGTCGAGGCGAGGCGGGTCAAGAAGGGCGACAGGGTCGCGATCGGGAGGACGGAAAACGGCGAGGAAGGGATCTACGTCCATACCGAGGGCTTCGAATTCAACGCGGCGGAAGCGGCGGACAAGTTTTCCTTCCGCTCCCGGGGGACGAGGGAAACCCCGTTCTCGCGCTCCTACGACGACCTCTACCGCCTCCTCCGCCACGACCGCGACAACGGCTACATCGTCTGGGTGCTGGGGCCGGCCGTCGCCTTCGACAAGGATAGCCGCGACGCCATGCAGGGCCTGATCGAGAACGGTTACTGCGACGCCCTCCTGGCCGGGAACGCCCTCGCGACCCACGACCTCGAGGCGGCCTGGCTCGGGACGGCCCTCGGCCAGGACATCTACACCCAGATCCATCGCCCGCTCGGCCACTACAACCACCTCGACATCATCAACGAGATCCGGACCCACGGCTCCATCGCCAAGACCATCGACGACCTCGAACTGAAAAACGGCATCATCTGCGCCTGCACGAAGAAGGGAATCCCCTACGTCCTGGCCGGCTCCATCCGCGACGACGGACCGCTGCCCGAGGTGATCGGCAACGTCTACGACGCCCAGGACGCGATGCGCCTCCATGCGAGAAAGGCGACGACCGTGATCGCCGTCGCGACCCAGCTCCACTCGATCGCCTTCGGGAACATGGTCCCCAGCTACCGGATCATGGAGGATGGTACCGTCCGCCCCGTCTTTCTCTACATCGTCGACATGTCCGAGTTCAGCGTCGACAAGCTCGCCAACCGGGGTTCGGCCCAGGCGGCGGCCATCCTCACCAACGCCCAGGACTTCATGGTCAACCTCTGGAACAACCTGAAGCACGAGGACGCTGGCGTAAGGGGTTTGTGAACTTTCAGGATTCCATACGAAAACTAAAGATTCCCTTATAAAAACCTAACCTTCGGGACACTATCATCCCCCCTGGTCATCGCGGACGGCTGAACGAGCTTCAGCCGCTCGAAAAAACTTAGGAGGGATCATGAAAAAGGCTTTCGTCCTATCGTGTCTTTTACTTTCCGTTGTTCTCGGAAGCGGTTTCGCCCAGAACAAGGTCATCATCTACGCGGCGCTGGACACCAAGACCGCGAACGACCTGGTCGCCGCCTTCAAGCAGAAAACCGGGATCGACGCGGAACTCGCGCTCCAGATCGAGCAGGCCGGAACGATCGCGAGCCGCGTGAAAACCGAGGCGGACAACCCCCGCGCCGACGTGGTCATCGGCGGCAATTCGAACTTCCACAGCGACCTGGCCGCCGGGGGATTCACGACCCCCTACGTCTCCCCCGTCATCAAGCAGGCCGGCATCGATCCCAAGTTCATGGACGATAACGGCTACTGGACCGGATGGTATTACGGCGCCCTCTGCCTGATCTACAACACCAAGCGTTACCAGACCGAAATCGCCCCCAAGGGGATCAAGCCCCCGGCAACCTGGGACGATCTCCTGAACCCCGCCTACAAGGGCGAGGTCATCGCCTCGAACCCGGCGACCACCGGCGCCGCCTACCTGATGCTCGCCGCGCAGATCTTCCGCCTCGGGAACGAGGAGGCCGGATTCGACTACATCAGGAAGCTGAACGAGAACGTCGCCCAGTACACCGCCGGGGCGAACGGCTCCATCCCCCTGGTGAGCCAGGGAGAGGCCATCGCCGGGTTCGCGTGGGGACACGACACCATCAAGCAGAAGATCCAGGGGAACCTCCCCATCACCGTCGTCTTCCCCAAGGACACCGGCTTCGAGATCGGCGCCGCCTCGGTCATCAAGGGCGCTCCCCACAAGGACCTTGCCGGCAGGTTCATCGACTTCCTGCTTTCCCCCGAAGCCCAGAAGATCAACACGGAAAACGGCTACCGCTATCCGGTCAGGACCGACGTCGCGCTTCCCGTCGGGATGCCGGCGGTCAAGGACCTGAAGCTCGCCCCCTGGGACCTCAAACTCGCCGCGGCGAAGGTGGACGACTGGAAGAAGAAGTGGTCGGCGATAACGGGTAAATAATTGTCGATGAAAAAACCGGGTGAACCGGGGTTCCTGTTCCTGACCGTCGCGCTTCTGGGAGCCCTGGTTCTGTTCGTCCTCTATCCGACCCTGAGGGTGATGGCCTATCCCGCCCTCAGGGATTACCGGACCATCCTCGCGGATCCCAGGTATTCGAAAGCCCTTCTCAACAGCCTGGTCATGCTCGGCCTTTCGACGGTGTCGGCGACCCTCGTCGGCTTCGTCTTCGCCTTCGCGCTGACCCGCCGCGACCTGCCGATGCGGCGCTTCTTCTCGCTGATTTCCCTCCTGCCGCTTTTCTCCCCGCCCTTCGTCGTCGCTTTCGGCTATCTGATGATGTTCGGCAAGAACGGCCTCGTGACCCACGGGATTTTCGGGCTCAGGGTGAGCATCCTCGGGTGGACCGGGCTCTGGCTTTCCCAGACCGTCTCGTTCTTCCCGGTCGCGACCGTCGCGATCCGGAACATCCTCGAAACGATTCCGGCGAACCTCGACCATGCGGCGAAGAACCTCGGGGCGTCGAGGGTCCGCCGGTTCATGACCATCACCCTTCCCCTGGCCTCGAGCGGGATTCTCGGGGCCGCCCTGCTGGTCGCGATCCTGGTCCTCGCTGACTTCGGGAATCCGGTCATGATAGCCGGGGACTTCACCGTGCTCGCGACCGAGGCCTGGCTCCGCATCCAGGGCTGGGCCGACGTCAGGGGAGCCGCGGTATTGTGCATCTTGCTGCTGCTGCCTTCCCTCGTCATCTTCGTCTTCCAGAGGCTCTGGGCGAAAAACCGGTCCTTCGTCACGGTCGGCGGCAAGGCCTCGTCGCTCGAGCCTGAACCGACTCCGACGGCCGGCAAGGCCTTCCTCGTTTCGTTCTGCTCCCTCGTCGCCGTGCTGGTACTCCTCGTGTACGCCGCGCTGCTGCTCGGGAGCCTCGTGAACGGCTGGGGCTACGACTGGACGCCGACGCTCCGCTGGATTCGCGAGCTTTCCGTCCAATGGGGCGAGCTCGGAAGGAGCCTCCTCTTTTCCCTCTTCGCCGGCTTGATCAGCGCGGTCGTCGGAATGACGACGGCCTTCCTCGTCCATGAAAAAAAAGTGCCGATGGCGAAGGCGGTCGACGTCGTCGCGATGCTCCCCGCCGCCCTGCCCGGGATCTTCATCGGCATGGGATACTCCATCGCCTTCAACCGCCCGCCCATCGACCTCTACGGCACCGCGCTCATCATCGTGCTAAGCCTGAGCGCCTGGAACCTGTCGACGGCGTACCAGACGGGGCTCGAATCCCTGAAGCAGATCTCGCCCTCCCTGAACGAGGCGGCGGCCAACCTCGGGGCGGGGACCCTGAGAATTCTCCGGGACATCAGCCTGCCCCTCCTCGCCGGCCCCTTCCTTTCGGCCTTCACCGTCGGCTTCATACGCTCCATCACGACGCTGAGCGTCATCGTCTTCCTCGCGACGGCGAGCAACACCGTCGCCACGTTCACGATCATGAACTTCGTCAACGACGGGTTCTACGGCAAGGCGGCGGCCCTCTCCGTGACCCTCCTCGCGGTGACCTTCCTCGCGGTCGGCATCACCCGTTTGACATTCGGAAAAAAGCAAGGGAGTCCGGCATGATGCATCTCGAGATAGAAAAAGCCTGCAAAAGCTTCGGAGCCCTCAAGGCACTCGACGGGGTCAGCCTCGCCGTTCCCCGGGGAAGCTTCCTGACCCTCCTCGGCCCCTCGGGCTGCGGAAAGACCACGCTGCTCAGGTCCATCGCGGGGCTCCATTCCCTCGACTCGGGCGACATCAGGGTCGACGGGAACGGCCTCGGCGCCGGGGGGCCGAAGGCGGTGATGGTTTTCCAGGACTACGCCCTCTTCCCCCACATGAGCGTCTTCGGGAACGTATCCTACGGGCTGAAGCTCCGGAGGATGGGGCCTGAGGCCATCGCGAAGAAGGTCGACGACGTCCTCGGCTACTCCGGAATCCGAGGCCTCGAAGCCCGCCTCCCCTCCCAGCTCTCGGGAGGCCAGCAGCAGCGGGTCGCCCTGGCCAGGGCCCTCGTCATGGAACCGGAGGTGCTGCTCCTGGACGAACCCCTCTCCAACCTCGACGCGAAGCTCAGGCTCGGCATCCGGTCGGAACTCAAGCGGATCCAGAAGGACCTGGGGGTCACGACGGTCTACGTCACCCATGACCAGGGCGAGGCCCTGGCCCTCTCCGACGTCGTCGCGGTGATGAACCACGGGCGGCTGATCCAGATGGGAAGCCCTCGGGACATCTACTTCCATCCGGCCGACGAGTTCGTCGCCGATTTCATCGGAACGGCCAACTTCCTCGACGCCCTCGTCCTCGAGGCCGGGGGAGGTAGGCTCACCGTTTCCTTCCTGGGGAAACCCCGCACCCTGGAGGCCGGCCAATCGACCTGCCGCGTCGGGGAGTCGGTGACCCTCTGCGTCCGGCCGGAGTCGCTGAAAATCCTTGAACGGGAAAGCCCGTCTTCCGTATCGGGAGCGGTCGTCGAGTCGATGTTCGA
This sequence comes from Spirochaetaceae bacterium UBA1318, assembly GCA_002307015.1. Classification (GTDB taxonomy): domain Bacteria; phylum Spirochaetota; class Spirochaetia; order Treponematales; family UBA1318; genus UBA1318. Next base: position 17,923 of record DBTK01000103.1, on the reverse strand, counting down.
GGGGAACCATGTCCGTTACTGGATCGACGTCGGCGGAACGACCCTCATCGCCGACGATCATGAAATCGGCCGCGAGGTTCGCATCGGAAGCCGCGTATCTGTCGATATTGTTCCCGACGGCCTTCACCTCATCGCGAAGAAAACTCCCCGGGAAGACGGGTCGAGGACGGCCGTCGAAGGAACGATCCATGGATGAAATCGCAAAACGCCAGAATTTCGTAATCAGTCTCCTGCCCAGGGCGGGAAAAACAGCCCTCGGGTTTTTCCGCAACCCGGCCCTCGTGATCGACCTCAAGACGGTCCAGGATCCGGTGACCGAGGCGGACCGCAGGGTGGAAAGGCTTTTCCTCGAGGGCATCTCGAGGGCCTTTCCGGGAGACGGCTTCCTCGGGGAGGAGGGCGGCTCGGTCGGCGACCTCGGGAAGGACAACTTCGTCTGGGTGATCGACCCCATAGACGGCACGGCCAACTTCGTCAGGGGGATTCCCCACTGGTGCATATCGGTGGCCCTCGTCCGGCGGAACGAGGTGGAGCTGGGCTTCGTCTACGACCCGGTGAACCGCGAAACCTTCACGGCGAGGCGGAACGCCGGCGCGTGGCTGAACCGGAAAAGGATAGCGACGAGGGAAAACACCGAGCTCACTCGGGCGAGGGTCAACGTCGGCTTCAGCTACCGCCGGCCTTCCTCCATCCACCTGAGGGGCGTCGAGACCCTCCTCGAGCACAAGTGCGAGTACTCGCGCCTGGCGAGCGGGGCCCTCGGCATGGCGTGGGTCGCCTGCGGCAGGTTCGACGGCTACTGGGAGCCCCACATCAACGCCTGGGATGTGCTGGCCGGGGTCGCCCTCGTCAGGGAAGCGGGGGGATGGGTCAGCGACTTCCTCGCCGGCGACGGCTTCCGTACGGGAAACCCGATCCTCGCCTCGACGCCCGGAACGGCAAGCGAGCTTCGAAGGCTGCTCGAGCCCCTGAACGAGGAAAGCGACCGCTGGGCGCGCGAACATCGCGATCCTGTCGAACGACCCTTATGAAGCCTCGGCATGGGAAAATCGGGCCGAGGCCGCCGGAGTAACGCTCGACGGCCCCCCGCCTACCCTTTCGCCGGACGCTCCAGGACCCTGATCCCGTAGCCCGGGAGATCGAGGGTCCCGCGTACCATCGCCCCGGAGACCTCGTCGGTGAAGCTCCCCTTCAGGTGGACCAAGGCCGAGTCCGTGCCGAAATTCATGACGAAGACGAAGTCCTTGTTCCCGTCGGTGCGGACCATGGCGCTCACCCCCTCGGGGAGGTCCGCGTCGAGGGCCCGGGCGAGGGAGAGCTTCGAGGCGAGATTCCCGTAGAACGGGTTGAGGAAGTCCTCTCCCGTATGGGCGGCGATGTAGTAGGCCTTGCCCCTGCCGAAATCGTTCACGGTGAGGGCGGGCCTTCCCGCGTAGAAGTCGCGGCCGTAGGTTGCGAGGACCCTCGCCTTTTCGGCATGGATCAGGTCGCAGAGGAGGCTCGCCTCGAAGGCCCCCATCAGGCCGACCTCGTTCCCGGGAGACATGGCGAGGAGGTTCCGCTCCGCCGGGTAGAGGGCGTCGATCTCCTCGGCCCTGATCCCGAGCACCTCACGGAGTCCGTCGCCGGGGAAGCCGCCGAGGAAGCAGCGGTCGCTCTCGTCGACGATGCCGGACCAGTAGGTGGCGACGAAGCTGCCGCCCGATTTCACGAAATCGGCGACCCTCTTCGCGAAGCCCGGCTTGAGGAGGTAGATCAGGGGTGCGACGACGAGACGGTACCCGGCGATGTCGCGGGTTTCGTCGATCACGTCGACGGGGATGCCCTGGCGCCAGAAGGAACAGTAATGGTCCCGGCAGACCTGGTCGTACTCGACGAGGCCGTCGTTCCGCGGCCCCTTGGAGGCCTCGTAGGCCCAGCGGTTTTCCCAGTCGTAGATGAGGGCCACCTCGGCCTTCACCCCGCTTCCGACGATTCGCGAAAGCTTCTCCAGCATCGAGCCGGTCTCGGCCACCTCGCGGAAAACCCGGTTGTTCTCGGTGCCCTCGTGGTCGACGACGGCGCCGTGGAGCTTCTCGCTTCCCGCCGGTCCCTTCCTCCACTGGAAGTACATCACCGAATCCGAGCCGTGGGCGACGGCCTGGAGGGAGGAGAGGAGGTGCATGCCGGGCCGCTTCAGCTTCGCGACCGGCTGCCAGTTCGTCATGCTCGGCGTCGACTCCATCAGGTGGAAGGGCTTTCCCGGCTTCAGGCAGCGCATCAGGTCGTGGAAGAGGGCGATGCCCGAGGCGAGGCGCCAGTCCTTGCCGTCCGGCACCCAGGCGGCGTTCGGCGCGTAGCGCGGCCCCGACCCGTGCCACTGGGGATAGCTGTCCCAGGAGACGAGGTCGAGGGGCTCGGCGAGCCTGAAGTAGTCGAGGCCGGGGTAGTAGAGCATGAGGTTCGTGGTCACGGGGGCGGCCGAACCGGCCGTCCGGATCGCGGCGATCTCGGTCTTCATGAACTCGGTCGTCTGCCAGGTGACGAAGCGCTTCCAGTCGAGGCTGAGTCCGAGAAACCATTCGTCGCCGAGAGGCGAGGGGGATTCGACCTGGTCCCAGGAGGTGTAGAGATGGCTCCAGAACGCCGCGTTCCAGGCCCGGTTCAGCGCGTCGAGGTCGCCTTCATAGCGATTCTTGAGCCAGGCGCGGAAGGCCTCCTGGCAGAGGGGGCAGTGGCACTCGCCGCCGTACTCGTTGGAGAGGTGCCACATGACGAGGCTCGACCGCGTGCCGTAGCGCTCGGCGAGCTTCGTGTCGATGATCCGGACCTTCTCGCGGTAGAGGGGAGAGGTGTAGCAGTGGTTGTGCCTCTCGCCGAAGATGGCGCGGCGGCGGTCGGCGCCGACCCTGAGGACCTCGGGGTACCTCGCCGAAAGCCACCTGGGCCTCGCACCCGAGGGCGTCGCGAGAATGATGGAAACGCCGCCCTTCTCGAGGCGCTCGAAGGTGTCGTCGAGCCAGCCGAACTCGAACCGGCCTTCCTCGGGTTCGAGGGCCGTCCACGCGAAGATCCCGATGCTCGCCTCGTTCACCTTCGCGAGCTTCATGAGCCTGGAATCCTCCTCGAGGATGTCAGGCCGGTCGAGCCATTGGTCGGGGTTGTAGTCCCCTCCGTGCATCATGCGTTCCATAGTTCCCCCGTCGGTCCGGAAAGAAGATGCGACGCCGCGGCATCGCAAGAACAGGGTGTTGAATGCTCGCGCATTCAACACGCGCTAGATTTCCATGTGCATGGCGGCGCGGACCTCGTCGAGGGTCCTCTGGCCGATCTCCCGGGCCTGGGCGACGCCGTCGAGCAGGACCTGCCTGACGTAGTCGGGCCGGGCCTCGAATTCCTTGCGTTTCGCGCGGATGGGCCTGAGGTACTCGTTGAGGCCCTCCGTCAGGGCCTTCTTGAGGGCACCCGAACCGCCGTCGCCGATCCGGTCCGCGATGGCTTCCGGGGTTTCGCCGGTGGCGAGGGAAAGGATCTTCAGGAGGTTCGCGACCTCCGGCCGTTTCTCGGGGTCGTAGGCGATGTGGCGCTCGGCGTCGGTCTTCGCCTTCTTGATGAGGGCGGCCGTCTCGTCCTCGCTCGCGCTCAGCATGATCGCGTTGCCCCGGCTCTTGCTCATCTTCTGTGCTCCGTCGAGGCCCATGATCATCGGCGTTTCGCTCAGGAGGCCCTGAGGCTCCGGGAACACGGCCTTGCCCTCCGCGAACCGTTCGTTGAAGCGCCGGGCTATCATCCTCGTGATCTCGAGGTGGGGAAGCTGGTCCTTGCCGACCGGCACGAGGTTGCCCTTGCAGAAGAGGATGTCGGCGGCCTGGTGGACCGGGTAGGTGTACATGCCGGCGTTGATCCGCTTCTGGCCCGAGGCGAGGATCTCCTCCTTCACGGTGGGGTTCCTGTCCAGCTCGGCGTTCGTGACGAGGGTCAGGAAGGGCACCAGGAGCTGGTTGAGCTCGGGTACGTGGCTGTGCGGAAAGATGATGGTCTTGCCCGGTTCGGGGCGGATGCCGACCGAAAGGTAGTCGAGCACGAGCTCCTTTTCGAACTCGGCGATGTTCTGGAAGACGTCGTGGTCGGTCAGTACCTGGTAGTCGGCGATGACGAAATACGAGGTCACGCCGAGGTTCTGCAGCCTCACGCGGTTCTGGTGGGATCCCCAGAGATGCCCGATGTGGAGCCTCCCGGTGGGACGGTCTCCGGTCAGCACCCGGTATCGTTCCGGATGGACCAGGAGGTCGGCCTCGATCTCCCTGCTTTTCGCCTGGGCGGCTTCAAACGATGAATACTCAATCGACTCGTCAACGCTCACTGAACTCTCCTTGAAGAGGTGAACGGTGAGCGGGGATGGGTGAACGGGAAAAGCGCGGCATGCCGAATGGCTCGGGAATCCCCGTGCTATATCCAAAGATCCGTTAACCCTTCACCGCTCCACCTTCCTGGAAACTTCGCCAACTAACGTT
>DBTK01000103.1:0-13107 GCA_002307015.1 Spirochaetaceae bacterium UBA1318 | reverse complement strand
GCCAACTAACGTTGGCTCGTTGGACGGTACCTGGAAACTTCGCCAACTAACGTTGGCTCGTCGGATAGTGCTTTATAGGTATACCGCGAAAATAATAGCCGAAAGCGACGGTTCGAGGCAATGATCCGAACGGTTCGATTCTTGCGGTTGCCTAACTGAAAATGGCCTTTATTTCCTTTTCGTAGAGTTTGTTGACCTCGTTGCGCTTCAGCTCCTGCTTCGCCGACAGCTCCCGCGGCACCTCGAAAATCTTGGTGAGCAGGGTGAAATCGTAGATCCGCTCGAACGACTTGAACCCCTTGTGATGGTTGACCGCCTCGTCGATCTCCCTGCGGTAGAGAGCCCGTATCTCGGGCTTCCGAAGGAGGTCTTCGATGCCTTCGTGGGCGATGCCGTTCGCCTTGGCGTATTCGGTCAGATTGTTGAAATCGGGCACGATCAGGGCGCCGAGATGTTTTTGATCCTGGCCGACGACGACCGCGGTATCGATGAGCGGCGAATAGGCGAGGTGTTTCTCTATCGGCACCGGCTCGACGTTCTCGCCATCCAGAAGGACGATGGTGTCCTTGATCCTTCCGACGATGGCAAGCGCCCTGTCGTGGGTCATCACGCCGAGATCGCCGGTGTCGAGCCAGCCGTCGGCGGACAGGACCTTGGCGGTCGATTCGGGATCGTCATAATAGCCTTTCATCACCTGCGCGCTCCGGCAGAAGATCACGCCCATTTTTCCGGGAGGGCATTCGTTGCCGTCCTCGTCGAGGAGCTTTATCTCCATGCCGGGAAAGGCGGTCCCGACCGTTCCGGCCTCGAGGGTGGACAGGTTTCGCACCGCGACCACGGGACCGGCCTCGGTGAGTCCGTATCCCTCCATCAGGCAGATTCCCGCGGCCGCGAAGAAGAGATCGATCTTTTTCTGCAGGCTGCCGCCGCCCGAGACCGCGGCCTTGAGTCTGGTGCCGAACAGGCGGCGGATGGGTTTCAGGATCACGTTCCGCCCGAGGGCGTTGAGCGGCATCAAGACCAGCCGGGGAATGGCGCTCACCATCGTGTCGAGGACGCGGTTTCGCGCCTTGAAGCTCGGGGTCAGGCCCTTGTACAGATTGTCGAGGCTCGCGTAGGCTCCGCCGACCGCGACGAAGAAACCGAACACCCCTCGTGCGAGCATGCTGGAGGAATCCATTTTTTTCTGGATCGTCGTGTAGACCGATTCCCAGATCCGGGGAACGGCGGTCGTATAATGCGGATTGATCTCGGCGAAATCCTTCATCATGATTTGACCGACCGGCTTCGAATAGGCGAGACCGACTCCGTTTCCCAGCGCGATGTATTGCACGATCCGCTCGAACGAATGCCAGACGGGAAGCATGGTGAGCCAGATATTTCCCGGCTCGGTGTTCATCCGCTCGCGGCCGCCCGACACGTGGAGAAGGTAGTTTTCCTGGGTCAGAGGAACGCCCTTGGGACGGCCGGTGGTTCCCGAGGTGAAGATGATGGTCGCGACGTCGTCCTTCTGTCCCTGATCTATCAGGGCTTCGATGGCGCCCGGATGCTCGGCCCGGTATTTTCTTCCACGCTCAAGCACCGCATTGAAATCCAGCACCAGAAGACCCGGTGCGGCGATCGCCGCTCCCCCGTCCTCCATGACGATTACCGTCTCGAGCTCGCCCAGCTCCGGTTTTTTCGCGACGAGGCGTTTCAATTCCACCTCGCGCTCGACGACGACGCAGCGGCATTTGGTCAAACCGTAGATGATGGCGATTTCTCCGTCGGTCACATCCCTGCCGCGGGGAACGTCGGCCGCTCCGCAGGATTGGATGCCGATATCGGCGACCGTCCATTCGCGACGGTTGTCAGACAGAAGTCCGACGGGGTCGGAGCGCTTGACCCCGAGACTGACCAGGCCCGAGCCGAAATCGAGCGAATCCTGATAGAAGTCGGCAAAGGTTCTGGGTACAAAGGGACCCGTTTTGCTTTCACGATAATATTGGGCGTTCAAATCAGGAAAACGGCTTTGAATATCGCGAATTACCTGAGGAATCGTGTTCATGTTTTTCTCCAAGAGAAACCAAGTATATCTGGTTTTCCTCTCCATGTCGACATTTTCACCGGGGTCGTCAATCTGTCGGCGAGGTCGCCCTGGCCGGCTACTTCATGGTGCGGCGTTTCGTCTGCCTTCAGGCGGGACACTCGTGCCCGTTCGCCTGATCACTCTGAAGACGGGCCGAGGTTACGGGCCAAGCGGCCGTTACCGGTGACCGCTTGAAGTTCGAAGCCGGTACGCGATACCATGAATTCCCATGTTCAGAAAGGCCTTCCCCTATACCATCCCGGTCCTGCTCGGCTATCTCGCCATCGGCATCGCCTTCGGGCTCCTCCTCAAAAACGCGGGCTACCCCTGGTACCTCGCGCCGATCATGTCGATCCTCGTCTACGCGGGAGCCCTCCAGTACCTGGCGGTCGGACTCCTGGCGGCGAACGTTTCCATAGCGGAGGCCGCCATTCTCGCCCTCGTGGTGAACGCCCGGCACATGGTCTACGGGCTTTCCCTCCTGGAGAAATACAAGGGCGCGGGGCTCAGGAAGCCCTACCTCGTCTTCGCGCTGACCGACGAGACCTACGCCCTGGTGACCTCGACCGAGCCTCCCGCAGGACTAGACCGCATCGGCTTCTACGCCGCCGTTTCCCTGCTCGACCAGTGCTACTGGGTGGCGGGAAGCGCGATCGGCGCCATCGCCGGGAGCTTCCTGCCCTTCGACATGAAGGGCCTCGACTTCGCCCTCACGGCCCTCTTCGTCGTCCTCCTCGTCGAGCAGCTGAAAAGCTGCAGGTCCTGGGTTCCCTTCGCCCTCGCCGCGGCCTGCTCCCTCGGGGCCTGGTTCATCGCGGGCCCCCGGAACATGCTGCTCGCCTCGGTCGTTTCGACCGTCGTTCTCCTCGTCGTGTTCAGGAAGGAGATCGTCCGAAATGCCGCTTGAAAAAGCCTTCATCGCCATCGCCGCCATGGCCGCGGTCACCGTCTTCACCCGCGCCTTCCCCTTCATCTTCTTCCGCAACCGGAAGCCGCCCGAGGCCCTGGACTTCGTGCGCGACTACATCCCGCCCGCCGTGATGATGATCCTCGTCCTGTCGAGCTTCAAGGACATCAAATGGGCATCCTCTCCCTTCGGAATCCCTGAGCTCGCCTGCGCCGGCCTCGTCGCCATCCTCCATCTCTGGAAAAGGAACGCCATGATCAGCATCGTCGGCGGAACCGCCGTCTACATGATCCTGACGAGAAGCGGAATACTATGAACGATATGGAACTGTCGAACTTCGGAAGGCGATTCGCCGGGATGACCGGCATCGCGGAACTCATGGCCGATCTCGGGGGAAACGGGGACGGCTCGATGGAGCCCTACTGCATGCTCGGCGGCGGCAACCCCGCCATCATCCCCGAGGTGAGCGCCCTGTGGGAAAGGCGGTTCGGCGAGATGCTCGCCGACCGGGAAACCTTCGCGCGGACCATCGGGGCCTACGACTCCCAGGCCGGTCGGGACTCCTTCCGCGAGGCGATCGCCTCGGCCCTCTCGTCGCGCTACGGCTGGAAGATCACGGCGAAGAACGTCGTCATCGTGAACGGAAGCCAGATCGCCTCCTTCTACCTCGTCAACATGTTTTCGGGCGCTTTTTCAGGCGGCGAAAAGAGGCGAATCCTCCTCCCGGTCATCCCCGAGTACATCGGCTACGCGGACCAAGGCGCCGCCCCGGACTCCTTTCTGGGGAGAAGACCCACCATCGAGATGACGGGCCCGAGGCGCTTCAAGTACCGCGTCGACTTCGACGCCATCGAGGGTTCCCTCGCTTCCCCGGACTCCCGGATCGGCGCCATCCTCGTTTCGAGGCCGACGAACCCGACGGGGAACGTCCTTTCCGAGGACGAGGTACTGAGGCTCTCCGCCCTCGCCGCATCCCGGGGAGTCCCCCTCATCCTGGACAACGCCTACGGCCTCCCCTTCCCGGGCATCATCTTCAGGGACGCGGAGCCCGTGTGGAACGAGCACATCATCCTCTCGATGAGCCTTTCGAAGATAGGGCTGCCCGCCATCAGGACCGGCATCGTCGTGGCCAGGGAGGATGTCGTCGAGGCGATCGCCGCGACCAACGCCATCGTCGCCCTGGCGACGGGCTCCATCGGGCCGGCCATAGCCGAACCCCTCGTGCGCTCGGGCGAGCTCTTCGAGGTTTCGCGGAAATTCGTGAGGCCCTTCTACGAGGCGAGGTCGAAGCGGACCATCGAGGTTCTCGAACGCGAACTCGAGGGCCTGCCCTGGGCCGTCCACGAGAGCGAGGGGGCCATCTTCCTCTGGCTCTGGTTTAAGGACCTGCCGATCGGCTCGAAGGAGCTCTACCGCCGACTGAAGGCGCGGAACGTGGTGGTGGTCCCCGGCGACTACTTCTTCTTCGGCCTCGAGGGGGACTGGCCCCACTCGCGGGAGTGCATCAGGCTGAACTACTCGGCCCCCGAAGAAATCGTCGACGCCGGCATCAGGGTCCTCGGCGAGGAGCTGAGAAAGCTCTACCGATGAAGACGTCGAGGCCGAGGAGCCCCGACGGTCCGCACGGGATCAGGCACCCATCGCCTCGAGCGGGGGAACCCAAGGAAGACCCAGGTCCCGCGCGACCGGTTCGCAGGTGATCGAGCCGCCCGCGACGTTGACCCCGGCGAGCAGGGCCGGATCGGCCTCGACGGCCGCCCTTGTCCCCATGCCGGCTATGGCGAGGATGTAGGGCAGGGTCGCGTTCGTCAGGGCGAGGGTAGAGGTCCGGGGAACCGCCCCGGGCATGTTGGCGACCGAGTAGTGCACGACCCCGAACTTCACGTAGGTCGGATCGGCGTGGGTCGTCGCGTGGTCGACCGTCTCGATCGAGCCGCCCTGATCGATGGCGACGTCCACGATGACCGAGCCCGGCGACATCCGCTTCACCATCTCGATCGACACGAGCTTGGGCGCCCGGCTTCCCCGGACGAGGACGGCCCCGATCAGGAGATCGGCGCGGGCGACGGCCTCGGCGATGTTGTAGGGATTCGACATCAGCGTCCTGACCCGTCCACCGAAGATGTCCTCGATCCTGCGGAGCCTGTCGAGGTTGATGTCGATGACGGTGACATTCGCCCCCGTGCCGAGGGCGAGGCGGGCCGCGTTCGTGCCGACCTCTCCCCCGCCGACGATAGCCACCTCGCAGGGATAGACCCCGGGCACTCCCCCGAGCAGGGCGCCCTTCCCTCCCCACTCCTTCTCGAGGAAATGGGCGCCGATCTGCACCGCCATCCTTCCGGCGATTTCGCTCATCGGCGTGAGGAGAGGAAGGGAACGGTCGGGGAGCTGGACGGTTTCGTAGGCTATCGCGGTGATGCCGCTTTTCGCGAGGGCCCCGGCGAGCTCCGGTTCCGGAGCCAGGTGAAGGTAGGTGAAGAGGGTCTTCTCGCGCCTGAAATAGCGGTACTCGCTTTCGAGGGGCTCCTTCACCTTCACGACGAGGTCGGCATCCCAGGCCGAAGCGGCGTCGACGATGCCGGCGCCGGCCCTGGCGTACTCCTCGTCGGTGAAGCCGCTCCCCGAGCCGGCGCCCCGTTCGACGAGAACCCGGTGCCCGGCCAGGCCGAGGGCATGGGCCCCCGCCGGCGTGAGGGAAACCCGGTCTTCCTGTGACTTGATCTCTTTGGGAATTCCTATGTTCATCGCGCCCCCCCTGCGGGATGCCGAGGCCGATCCATCCCGCTAATCGATAGGCTATCGAAGGATGCGGAACCTCCCGGTCCCGCTATTTCGGCGACGATCCGATCTCGTACACGGTCCTGCCCCCGACGACCGTCCTCTCGACGACCGTATCCTTGATCCGGGCGGCCGGAACCTTCGTGATGTCCTGGGAGAGGACCGCGAAATCGGCGAGCTGGCCCGCGGCGACGGCCCCCTTTTCCCCTTCCATGAACTCGGCGTAGGCGCTCCCGAGGGTATAGCAGCGCAGGGCCTCCTCGGCCGTGATCCGCTCCGGGCCGCCCCGGTTCGCTGCCATGTGGATCGAATGGATGGGGTCGAAGCTCGACTCCCCCGGAATGTCAGATCCGAAAGAGAGGTGGACCCCCGCGTCGATGAGGGAACGGTAGGGATAGGCGTGCTCGGCCCTCTCGCGGCCGAGGATGATCTCATCCTTTTCGGGGGTCGCCAGGGTCGAGGGCTGGGCTGAAATGAGGATGCCGAGCCGCCCTATCCGCTCGATATCCTCGGGACTGATCAGCTGGGCATGCTCGAGCCTAAACCTGAGCTTTTCGATGCCGGGAATTTCCGCGGCCGTTTTTTCGACCGCGTCGAGGAAACTCGAGATGGCTCCGTCTCCGATGGCGTGGAAGGCACCCTGCTTCCTCCTCCTCGCCAGGCTCCGGACGATCCGGAAAATGCTCTCGTCCTCGATGCACATGCCGGTCTTTCCCGGCTCGTCGGCATAATCCTCGATGAGACAGGCCGTCCGGGTCGAGAAGGTGCCGTCGAGAAAGTATTTTTCCGGTCCCCGCCTGATCCACTTCCCGTCGTAGGAACCGAGTCTCATCAGGGGAATGGTCCAGGGCATCGAGCCGAAGCCCCAGCAACTGAATCGCGCGGAGAGCCTTCCGGTCCGCCTGAATCGTGCAAGGGTGAAAAGGATCGGAAAGAACCAGGTGTTGTCCTGGAGCGAGGTGATGCCGCACCGGGCGAAGGAGGCCAGGGCCTGCTCCAGCCGGGGTTCGCGGTAGGACCTGAGCATGACCATCCGGATATAGTGGCCGGGAATCAGCTTCATGTCGGAGATGTCGCGCAGGATGCCGGTGGGCTCCCCGCTTTCATCGCGAAGCACCACTCCCTTCCCCCGGTGGGGACGTCCCTTGCGAATTCCGCAGGCGGCGAGGGCCCTCGAGTTGAGCCAGGAACCGTGGCCCGAAAATTGGATGAGGACGACCGGATTGTCGGGAAAGGCCCTGTCCAGGATTTCCTTGCGTGGCTCCGGACACGAGGGAAAATCCCAGTCATGGGCGAGAATGAGCCGGCCGGCCGGGATTCCCGCATACCACTCCTTCAGGAGCTTGACGATGCCGTCGGCGTCGAGCCCCGTGAGATCGGGCTCGTACTCGTTCTCGCCGAAAAAGAGGGCGTGGACATGGTTGTCGTTGAACCCGGGCACGACGGTCCGGCCGCCCAGGTCGACGACGGCCGCGCCGGCTCCCGCCATCGCCTCGGCCTTCCAGCGGTCCCCCACATAGGTGAAGCGGTCCCCTTCGACGACAAAGGCTTCGGCCCGGGGTTTCGCGGAATCCATCGTAACGACGTCGGCATTCAACCAGAGTGTGTTTCGCATGGCTCAAGCATATCGGTGAGCATCGAGAATGCACAAGCGGGCAAAAAGAAATATCGTCCTACATTCATGTATTTTTATTCATTATTTTTTACATATTTGTGCCTTTTGCTTTATCGAAGCCATATGAATTCACCGATAGATAGACATTCCCGGAGAACAGAGGTCGGTGCTAATTGGTTCCATTTCATTTTCAGGAAATGATTTATCATACAACAATACAATTCCAGGGACATCCCGCATGAAAATATTTCCAAATATTTCCCTTGGCAATGCTTTTTCAATCATTGTATAATTACTCATTCTGGTTCGTTCGCTGACATGGGGCGGAACCGGACGGGGAAGCCAAAGCCATTTTCGGAGGTAGACATGAAGAAGTACATTCTCGTTCTCGTCGCGTTGACGGCCTGCCTGACATTCGCTCAGGCCCAGACCATCAAGATCGCAACCCAGTCCCCCCTGTCTGGGGGTTCCGGCGCCCTCGGCGAACAGATCAAACTCGGAGCCCAGCTCGCCGTCGAGGAAGCCCAGCCGCGCTTCCAGAAACTCGGCTTCAAGCTCGAGCTCGCCGCCTACGACGATCAGGCGAATCCCGATACCGGCGTCGCGAACGCGAACCGGATCATCAACGATGCCGACATCATCGGCGTCGTCGGCCACTACAATTCGGGCGTCGCCATTCCCTCGTCCGAGGTGTACGCCAGGGTGAACCTCGTGATGGTTTCACCGGCGAACACCAACCCCAGGATCACCGACCGCAACATGCCCGACGTCAACCGGATATGCGGCCGCGACGACGTCCAGGGTCCCGCCGGCGCCGAATTCGCGGTGAAGGAGCTGAAGGCAAAGAAGATCTTCGTCATCCACGACAAGACCGCCTACGGCCAAGGCCTCGCCGAGAACTTCAAGGCACGGGCCATCGAGCTCGGGGCCTCCGTCCCGAACAACGCCTTCGTCGGCACCGAGGAGAAATCCAATTTCATTCCGCTGATCACCCAGATCCTGGCCTACAAGCCCGACCTCATCTATTTCGGCGGCATCTACGACCAGATCGGCGCCTTCGCCAAGCAGCTCAACGAGCGGGGAATCAAGACCCCGATCATGGGCGGCGACGGACTGGATTCGAGCGATTACGTCCGACTCGCCGGCCCGGCCGCGGCGGCGAATACCTACTATACGACGGTCGCTGGACCGGTGAGCGTGTTCCCCAAGGCCAAGGCCTTCGTCGACTCCTTCAAGGTGAAGACGGGAAAGACGGCCGAGGGGTTCGCGGTCTACGCCTACGATTGCGCCAACGTCATCCTTTCGGCGACCGAAGCCGCGATCAAGTCATCAGGCGGAAAGGCGCCGACCCGCGACGCGGTAACCAAGGCAGTCCGCGCGGTCAAGCTCGACGGCCTCACCGGATCGATCGAATTCGACGGCAAGGGCGATATCAAGGTCGCGAACTACTACGTCCTCAAGGTCGACGCCTCGGGGGATTGGGGCAAGAACGCGATCCTGAAGACGGTCGCCGTACCCGCCCCCAAGCTTCCCGCGAAGTAAAAACCGTCGACACCGGCGCCCCATGAGGCGTCCGATCTTCAGCCGAACGTCCCGGTGGGAATTTCCCCTCTGGGACGTTCATCGTTAGGGGAGGCACGAGGTGCTTGATAGCCTGTTGTCGTTACTGCCGCAGATACTCTTCGAAGGGCTGCTGCTCGGGTTCGTATACGCCATGATAGCCCTCGGCTACACCATGGTGTACGGTGTCCTCGAGCTCATCAACTTCGCGCATTCCGAGATCTTCATGATCGGGGCCGTCGCGGGCGTCGAGATCTTCCGCTCCTTATCCAACATCATCCACAACGGCTACCTCCTCCTGCTCGTGGCCATCGTCGTCGGGGGACTCGTGTCGGGCCTCGTCGCCATCGCGATGGAAAGGTTCGCCTACCGGCCGCTCAGACGGCGTGGAACGACGAACCGCCTCGTTCCGCTGATCACGGCCGTCGGCGTGTCCTTCGTCCTCCAGGACCTCGTCCGCCTGATCGAGGCACTCTGGCACAACGAGTTCTTCCTCCGGATGGCAAGCGTGAGCGACCTCGAGGGCTCCGTGACGGTTCTGGGCATCTTCATCCAGTACAAGTCGATCGTCGTCATCGTCGTCTCCCTTGCGATGCTCGCGGGGCTGAACCTCCTCGTCAACAAAACGAGGCTCGGCACCGCGATACGGACGGTCGCCCAGGACATGGATACCGCGAGGCTCATGGGCATCAACCCCGACCGCGTCGTCTCCTCCACCTTTTTCATCGGCGGCAGCCTCGGCGGGGTGGCGGGGGTCCTCTTCGCCCTTCAGTACACGACCATCTCCCCCTACTCGGGCTTCCTGCCGGGCATCAAGGCTTTTACCGCCGCCGTCCTCGGCGGAATCGGGAACATCCCCGGGGCCATGGTCGGCGGACTGGTCCTCGGCGAGCTCGAGACCCTGGCGGGAACCTACCTTCCCACGCTGACCAACGGCACGATCGGCACCGAGTACAAGGACATCATCGCCTTCCTCGTGCTCATCCTGCTCCTCCTGTTCAGACCCCAGGGCCTCCTCGGCCAGATCGTCAAGGAGAAGGTATGACGGGCTCACTCAAGAAAATGAAAACGGAAACGGCCCTCATCGCCGTCTGCGCCGCCGACCTCGTCGCGTTCGCCGCGCTCAAGGTCTCCCCCGGGTTTTTCGCCGGCATCATCGGCATCCTCGCCCTCGTCATGACCGGCTACCTGCCGGTCAAGCTCCAGGCGAAGCTCGGCTCGCTCGCCGTCCTCACCCTCGTTTTCACCCTCGGCTTCGCCTCCAAGGCCTCGGGCGACATCTTCTTCATCGGCCTCATCGGCATCCTCGTCGTCCTCATCAGGACGGACCGGGCCCCGGTGTGGACCAAGGTGCTGATCGGCGCCGCCATCCTCCTCGCCTCCATCCCCTTCGCCGGGTTCAAGGATACTTTCCTCTTCGAGCTCGCCATCCAGATCGGCATCTTCGCCGCCATGGCAATGGGGCTCAACGTGGTCGTCGGCATGGCCGGCCTCCTCGACATGGGCTACACGGCCTTCTTCGCGATCGGCGCCTACACCTGGGGCATCTTCGGCTCGCCCCAGGCCCACAGTTTCATGGCTGGCCACTTCCCGCTGAACGGCAACCTGATGTTCCTGTTCATGGGACTGGCCGTCCTCGCCACGGCCCTCACCGGCATCATCATCGGGCTTCCGGCGCTGAGGCTCAGGGGGGACTACCTCGCCATCGTGACCCTGGGCCTGGGAGAGGTGATCCGGGTTCTCGCCAACAACATGGACCATCCGGTCAACATCACGAACGGCCCCCAGGGGATCACCCCGGTATCGAGACCCGACATCGGCTGGTTCAGGTCGGCGCTTTCCGCGATCGGCGTGCCACTGGACGCGAGGACGGACTACCAGCTCTTCTTCTATTTCCTCGTCCTCCTCGTCATCGGGATCGTCATCGTCGTCAACATCAACCTCGGCAAGTCCAAGTTCGGGCGGGCCTGGGTCGCCATCCGCGAGGACGAGATAGCGGCGAGGTCGATGGGCATACCGATGATCAAGACCAAGCTCTACGCCTTCGCGACCGGGGCCGCCTTCTCGGGGGCGATGGGCGTCATCTTCGCCGCACAGCGGACCTTCGTGAGCCCCGAGACCTTCACCATGCTTCAGTCGACGACGATACTCGGCATGGTCGTCCTCGGGGGCATGGGCTCGATCGAGGGGGCCATCCTCGGCGCCGCCTCGCTCACCATCCTGAACATCGACCTGCTCAAGGGTTTCTCGGAATACCTGAACGAGCTCAAGCAGGGCGGCACGGTGATCTTCGGCTACCACCTCTCGAGCCTGCCGAGCCAGCTCGATCCGGCCAAGTACGAGCGCCTCGTCTTCGGCCTCGTCATCATCTTCATGATGATATTCCGCCCGACGGGCCTCCTGCCGGAACGGCGCAGAAAGGCCGAGGAAGCCGAAGATGACGACGACATCCCCGAAATCACCGAAACCGGAAAAGGCGGACAATCATGAGCGGCTACGCGGTCGAGGTAAAGAACCTTACGAAACGCTTCGGCGGACTCATCGCCGTGAACGAGGTATCGATGAGCGTCAAGCCGGGGGAGATCTTCTCCGTCATCGGCCCGAACGGCGCCGGCAAGACCACCTTCTTCAACCTCCTCACCGGCATCAACAAGCCGGATTCGGGGAACCTCCTCCTGGACGGCCGGGACGTGGTCGGGCTCGCGCCTGAACAGGTCGCGGCCAGAGGGGTCGGACGGACCTTCCAGAACATCCGCCTCTTCGGCGCGATGACGGTGCTCGAGAACGTCCTCGTCGGGCGCTACGTCCACATCAGGACACCCTACCCTTCGGCCCTCGCCCGCACCCCGGGCTGCCGCCGGGAAGAGAAAAAGGCGGCGGAACGGTCGCTCGAGCTCCTCGACTACATGGGCATCGCCTCGCGCGCGGGGGAGCTCGCGCGGAACCTCTCCTACGGCGAGCAGCGCAGGCTCGAGATCGCCCGGGCCCTGGCGCTCGATCCCCGGCTCCTCCTCCTGGACGAACCGGCGGCCGGCATGAATCCCCAGGAAACCGAGGAGCTCAAGAAACTCATCCGGGCACTGCGAACCGACATGGACCTGACGGTCGTCCTCATCGAGCACGACATGTCGATGGTGATGAGCATCTCGGACCGGATCGTCGTGCTGCAGTTCGGCTCGGTCATCGCCGAGGGCCTGCCGGCCGAGATCCGCGCCAACACCAAGGTAATCGAGGCCTACCTCGGCAGCGGAGCCGCCGCCGGGGGCGGAGCCGCGAGCAGCGATCCAGCCACAACCGAAAGCAGAGCCGCCGCAGGCAACGGCGCGACGGGAGAACATCATGCTTGAACTCAACAATGCCTACGCGGCCTACGGCCGCATCGCCGCGCTGAAAGACGTCACCATTTCGGTCAAAAAGGGGGAGATCGTCACCCTCCTCGGCGCGAACGGAGCCGGCAAGACGACGACCCTTCGCAGCATCTCAGGCATGCTCAAGCTGAAACGGGGAGAAATCAGGTACAAGGAAGAATCGATCGGCAAATTTCCCGCGGAGCGCATCGTCGGACTCGGGATCGGCCACGTCCCCGAGGGCCGGAAGATCTTCCCCCGCCTCACGGTGGAGGAGAACCTCGGTATCGGCGCCTACCTCGTGAAGGACAGGAAGCTCATCCACGAGCGCAAGCAGAAGGCCTTCGAGCTTTTTCCGATCCTGCACGAAAGGCGAAACCAGAAGGGCGGCACACTCTCGGGCGGAGAGCAGCAGATGCTCGCCATCGCCCGAGCCCTGATGCAGGACCCGGAGCTCCTTCTCCTCGACGAACCCTCGATGGGCCTCGCGCCGATCCTGGTCGACTTCATCTTCGACGTGATCAGAACCCTGAACAGGCAGGGGAAGACCATCCTCCTCGTCGAGCAGAATGCGCGCATGGCCCTCGCGATCGCCCACCGAGGTTACATCCTGCAGACGGGGAGGCTCGTGCTCGCCGGTTCCGCGAAGGAGCTAGAGGCCAATCCCGAGGTCCAGGAAGCCTATCTCGGGGGGTGACTACTGTCCCGAAGCTTATGGAAAACACATACCCATGCGGACCGAATACTTCGGGACATAGTCAGGATTCTGCTTCAGCGGCGTCTTGAGCGTCTTCGTCCAGACCTTTTCTGCAAATCCCTTCACCCTCACCTT
>DBTK01000091.1:94381-122969 GCA_002307015.1 Spirochaetaceae bacterium UBA1318 | reverse complement strand
CGCGATATTCGGGGCCGATCCGGTCGAGACCGGCGAGATCCGGCTCGACGGCAAGCGGGTTTCCATCAATTCCCCGGAAAGGGCGATCGATCTCGGAATCGGGCTCTGTCCCGAGGACAGGAAGCTGCAGGGCATCGTGCCCAAGCGGTCGATCCGCGACAACATCAGCATGGTCGTCCTTCGCCGGCTGACCCGGTTCGGCTTCGTGCCGCGTAAAACCGAAGCCTCGCTCGTCGAGGACGGGATCCGCGCGCTCCGCATCCGCACCCCGAACGCGGACAAGCACATCGCGGAATTGTCCGGCGGCAACCAGCAGAAGGCGATACTCGCCCGCTGGCTCGCGATGGAACCCCGCATCCTCATCCTCGACGAACCGACGAAGGGCATCGACGTCGGGGCGAAAAGCGAGATCTACCGGATCATCTACGATCTGGCGGCGAAGGGCCTCGGACTCATCGTCATTTCCTCAGAACTGACGGAACTCATCGGCCTCTGCGACCGGATCCTCGTCATGAGGAACGGCTCCATCGCGGGGACCCTGGACCAGGAAGAAGCGACAGAGGATTCGATTCTCTGTCTTGCCATGCTCGGACACAAGGGGAGAACCAACGGTGAAAACTGAAAGGCTGAAACGGACTTCGCTCGGCGACCGGCTCGGGATGCTGCTGTCGCTCGGAATAATGGTCATAACCTTTTCCATCCTCAATCCCAACTATTTCCAGTTCTCGAACTTGCTCAACATCCTCGAAAGCGCCGCGCTCATGGGACTCGTCGCCGTCGGGGAATCCTTCCTCATCATCGCGGGCCATGTCGACCTCTCCCCCGGCTCCGTGTCGGCCTTCTCCGGGGTGCTCGTGGCCATTCTCCTCAAGAGCGGGCTCGGGGCCCTGCCGTCCCTCCTGATCGTCGTCCTCGCGGGCGTCGTCATCGGATGGATCAATTCCCTCCTCGTCAACGGCATCCACCTGGAGCCCTTCATCGCGACCCTCGCGACGATGTCGGTGTTCAGGGGCCTCGCCTACATCATCAACAACGGCAGGCCCCAGCAGATCTTCGATCCGCTCTACCTCATGTTCGGCGCCAAGCTCGTGTTCGGCCTTCCGATTCCGGTGTGGGCCCTCGTGATCGCGATACTCATCTTCACGGTCATTCTCGCGAAGACGAGGTTCGGACGGAACGTCTACATCGTCGGGGGAAACGCGACGGCGGCGAGGCTCGCGGGAATCGCCCCCAAGAAGGTGCTGACGAAGCTCTACATGATCTGCTCGGGGCTCACGGCCCTCGGCGGGGCCCTCCTCGCCGCGCGGATGAACTCGGGCAACCCGTCGGCGAGCCAGGGGCTGGAGTTCGACGCCGTCACCGCGGCCATCCTGGGCGGGATCGCCTTCTCGGGAGGCGTCGGAACCCTCGGCGGAACCCTGCTCGGCATCCTCGTTCTCCAGGGCTTCAACAACGGACTCCTGCTCATGAACGTGCCGGAGTTCTGGCAGTACGTCGCGCGGGGCGTCCTCCTCATCATCGCCCTGTCTTTCGATTACGTCCGCAGCCTGAAGCGGAAATAGCGGGACGGCCACCGGTCCATCGCGCAAAAGGGAATACCACGGCCGTCGGCCGTGCGAATGGTTCAAAAGAAACTGCCCAACGAGCCAACGTATGTTGGCGAAGCTAAAAGGAGGCTCTCATGAAGAAGTGCGTGCGAATGGCGGCGATTCTTGTCGCCGCGGCTGCTCTCTGTTCGGTCGTCTCGGCCCAGAACGCGAAGAAGGACAACATCCAGATCGCCGGAATCTACAAGGCTCTCGACCAGGTCTGGTTCCAGGACACCTCGTCAGCCGCCGAGAAGACGGCGCTCAAGCTCGGCGCGAAGAAATACCTCAAGATCGACGCGAGGATGAATCCCGACACCTACATGTCGGCGCTCGAGAACGTCATCGCGCAGAAGGTCGACGGCATCATCGTCTGCGTGCCCGACCAGGTGCTGAGCCGCGTCACCGTCGAGAAGTGCAAGGCCGCGGGGATCCCCGTCATCGCCGATGACGACGCCCTGATCGAGAACGGGAAAAAGCTGGCGCCCTCCTTCGAGCTCGACGCCTTTCTCGTCGGCAAGGAGATGGGCCAGTGGCTCGTCGACTACGTGAAGACCAACAAGCTCGTGGTCGACCAGGCCTCGACGGGCTACCTCGCCCTGACGATGCTCACCGTCAACAGCTGCGTGCCCCGCTCCGAGGGATCGATCGCCGCCTGGAAGGCCGGCATGGCCGACTCCCCGAAGGTGGCGACCCTGACCGCGGACTACAACGGCGAGGCGGCCAAGGCCTTCGACGTCGTCGCCGCGACCATCACCGCGAACCCCAGGATCAAGACCTGGTTCGTGACCGCCCCCAACGACGAGGGAGCCCAGGGCGCGACCCGGGCCCTCGAACAGGCCGGCCTGGACAAGAAGGCCGTGGTCGTCGGGCTCGGCGGCTATCTGGCCAAGGATGAATTCAAGAAGTCATACAGCGCCTTCAAGGCCTCGGCCTACATTGACCCGGTGACCGACGGCGAGACCGTCGCGACCGCCATGATGAACTGGATCAAGAACGGCAAGGAAGCCTTCGCCGAATACAAGCAGCCGGGGCAGGATTTCGGCATGTACCCCCTCGGCGCCAAGATGGTGACGAAGGAGAATTACCGCGCGACCATGGGGAAGGCGGCGGACTAGCGGGCTGCCCGCCCGGGCGCACGGAAGGGGGCCCGGACCCGGTGGCGGGCCTGTCCGAACGGCGAGGCCGGGCGGGCTTCCGGCGGAATCGGGCGGGCCTCGGAAACCCATGCCCCCGTGGCTACAAGCGCGCCTTTTTTTCCGCTTTGATCCCCGGAAACAACTCCGCCCTTTTTCGCCGAGAGAATCCGGCGACGACGCAATCGTAGGAATGGCGGATCATCCAGACCAGCTTCTCGTCCGGGATGTATTCTGCGACCACCGTATTCCAATGTTCCTTGTTCATGTGCCATCCGGGAAGAACGATGCCGGGAAAAGCCGCGCGAAGATCCAGGGCGACGATCGGATCGCACTTGAGGTTTATGGAAAGATGGACCGCATGGATGTTCGCGAGGGCGTACATCCTTCCGCCGACCTTCGGCACGAGGGTCTCGCTGTCGAAGGGGAAAGTCTCAATCGAGTGCGGAAGGGTGGCGCAGTATTCCCGGAAATCGGTGATGGTCATGATGGCTATACCCTCCGCCGGCTGACGAAAGAACGCGGGCAGGTCGACCTTCCCCTGTCCGGGCCGATGGGGTTTCCCTGAAAGGGCGAGGCCGCGGAACCGGGGCGGGAGGAGTCTCAGGGTTTCGAGATTCTCGTCCGCCACGATGAGTTTGCGCCGGCGGCCGGCCTCGCTTCCCCCTCCCGATTCATCGGCAAGGACGACCCGGAAGGACGCGAAGCGAGATGCGTCGCCTCGCGCTTTCCGGGCCGGACGAGTCCGTTGGTCTCTTCGGGACCTAAAACCAGAAACGCGCTCCGAGCTCGGCCTGGAGACCGAAGACGGGGAATTTCACCTCGTTTCCGAACTTGACGGCGAGGGTCGGCGCGACTTCGAGAAAGGCCTCGAGATTCTTGATCGGGTAGACGTCGATGCCGATCGGAAAGCGGGCGCCGATAAGCATGTTGTCGCTGTACCCGAGGTAGAATCCGGGACCCATGTAGTAGTTCACGGCGATCGACTTCCAGGTGTAGATGTTGTTGCTGATCGCCCGGTAGTCGCCGGTGAACCCGAAATTGAAGGCATTGCTGCCCATGGCGAAACCCAGCCCCATGATCAACGGGAAGGTCGGAACCTTGAAACTGAACATGACGTTCGAGCCGGGAAGCCCGCCGATCGGGTTGATCCCCAGCTGGACGCCGAAAGCTCCCATATTGGTGGTCGGCTGCGCTTCTGCGAAGCTGCCCGCCGCGGTCACGAGAATCAGGGCGGTCAGACAGGCGATAATCTTACGTTTCATAGCGTGCTCCTTGGATGCTGTTCTTCTATCCGGCTTACTATACCGGGAAAGCCATACTAGAACAATGATCGGCGGATCGGCCTCACTTGTTAAATCGGGAATTGTCATGGTATTCTCACCCGAAAGGAGCACCGATGAGCAAGGTAGTGTTGAAGGCCCAGGATCTGGACGGATTCCTGACGGAAAAGGATAAAGAGTGCATAACCAACATGGACGCCATGTACCGGAAGGCGATGCTTTCCTTCAATATCTACACCATGTCGGGATCCGCCGAGGAAAAAACCAGGGAACAGCGAAACATGATCGCCCTTTTCAACGAGATGGGCGGCATGATGAAGGATATCGTCAAGAACGAACCGGCGATCAAGGTCTACTCGTTCTGCACGCCGGACGAGAACCACGGCGAGGCCTCTCGCCTCATCGCGAAGCTCAGGGACGTGAACACCCAGAGACAGGAATTCGTCTACTATATACAGAGGGCGTACGAGCTCCTGTTCAACCTCGCCTGGGGCGGCGCGAAGTCGCCCAACAAGAACTACCTGATCGTGAAGACCCCGGTCGGCATCCCCGTCCAGAACTACGCCGTGCACAAGATTCCGAACCTCGACGACCTCATCGGAAACACGGTGATGTGCGTGATGCTCCGAGGCGCCCTCCTTCCCTCGATGATCATGTCGAAGGAGATCGAGGAGTATTCCTCCAACGGCTACGTGACCCCGTTCGCCCTCTTCCGGATCAAGCGCGACGATTCGAAGCACGAGAATGACATGGAGTACATCCTCGACCTGGAAAAATCCTACTTCAAGATCGAGGACCTCGACGGCAAGGACCTGGTTTTCGCCGATCCCATGAACGCGACGGGAGGAAGCCTCGTCACCGTCGTCAAGTACATCCTGGACCAGGGCGTGAAACCCAAGTCCATCTGCTTTTTCAACGCGATTTCGGCGCTCAAGGGTGCCCTCAGGATAGTCCGCGCCCTCGAGAACACCACCGTGTACACCCTCTGGATGGACCCGATCCTGAACGAGGCCGCCTACATCCTCCCCGGCCTGGGCGACGCGGGAGACCGGATCAACGGCCTGGATGCCGGCGCCCATCCCCGCAACATCCTCCAGCTGATCGCGGACTACGGTTCGGGCATCTCGACCCTCTACCGCTCCCAGGTCCGCACCATCGAGGAGACCGTGCTCAGGCGCTAGCGCCGGCACGGCGGAAAATGGGAACGACAAGGGCATCATCTGGTTGGCTTCTCGCGATCGGGTGCATGCTCGCCCTTTCGTCATGCGCGACCTCGGTCGCTCCCCGCGACCTCGCGCTCGAGTACTACAACATCGGAAACGCCTACTACGACCTGAAAAAATACGACAAGGCGGCGGAATACTTCACTCGCGCCCTGTCCTTCGACCGGACCCTCGCCGCCTCGAAGTACAACCTCGCCGTGACCTGGGTCGAATCGGGCCAGGCCGAGAAGGCCCTTCCCATTTTCAGGGCCCTCCTCGACGCCGACCCGAAAAACGTGAAGCTCATGTCGGCCCTCGCCTACGCGATGTCGAGAACGGGCGATTCAGAAAAGGCGCTCAGGCTCTACGAGGGGGTTCTCGACCTCGCCCCCTACGATACCTCGGCCCTCTACAACTACGCCATCCTGCTGCGCGATGCGGGGGATCTGGAGAAGGCGAAGGAACTCTTCGCGAAGGTCGTCGCCGCCTCGGTCGACGACCTCGACGCCCTCCTCAAGCTCGCCGGCGTCGAGGTATCGCTCGAACTCTACACGCCCGCGATCGGCCACCTCGAATCCTACCGCGCGAAGAAGGCGGATTCCCAGGAGGCGCTCAGGCTCCTCGCGACCGCCTACGAGAAGACCACGTACTACCAGAAGGCGATCGATGTCTGCGACGCCGACCTGAAGCTCAACCCGAAGGACGGGGTGATCCTTTTCATGAAGGCGCGCATGCTCCTGACCGCCGTCGCCGACGAAAAGGCAGGCCTCAACGCCCTCGACAAGGCGTTCGCCGCGGGCTTCTCGGACGCCGCCCAGATCAAGGCACTCTCGGAATCGAAGGATCTCGTCGACCCCGACGTCGTGAAGGAACGGATCGCGCTCGCGGGGAAGCAATCGACAGACCAGGAGCTCAAGGCGATTCCCCGTCCCTCCCCAGGAACCGGATACAAGAGCAAACCGCTATGACGCCGAAAGAGCGCTTTTTCCTCAGGCTCGAAGGAAAACCCGTCGACCGTCCGCCGAACTGCACCATCGTCATGGGATTCGGCGCCAGGCGCATCGGCAGGAGGATCTCCGAGTTCCTGCTGGATTACCAGGTGCTCACCCAGGCCGCCTTCTCGACGGTTCGGGACTTCGACATCGACGTCGTCAGCGTCATATCGGATCCCTACCGCGAGGCCTACGACCTCTGCGCCGCCTGCGACCTCTGCGGCAATCACGGCCTGCCCGACCAGTCCGGCCGATGCGAAACGATCGAGTTCGTCGACGACGGACAGCCGATCATGCACGGGAGGCTCCTCGAGGATCCGCGGGACTTCTCCCGGCTCGAGGTCGTCGCTCCCGAGGAGGGCAGCCGGATGAGGGACCGCCTCATGGCGGTGCGTCGGTTCCGAATGCTCGCGGGAACCGACTACCCGGTCATGGGATGGATCGAGGGCGCCTTCGCCGAGGCCTGCGACCTTTTCGGCCTGGGAGATTTCATGCAATTGATGATGGACGACCCCGAAAGCGCCCACGCCCTCCTCGAGTTCGCCTGCCAGCAGGAGGAGTCCTTCGCGATCGCCCAGGTGGATTCGGGGGCCGACGTGATCGGCCTCGGGGACGCGGCCGCCTCCCTCATCGGGCCCGAGGCCTACGCCGAGTTCGCCCTGCCCTATGAAAAACGCCTCTTCCAGGCGGTGAGGAGGGCCGGCGCGGTCGGCAGGCTCCACATCTGCGGCGACACGAACGCCATCCTCCCCTTGATGGCCGAGAGCGGCGCTTCCGTCGTCGACATCGACTGGCCCGTCGATTACGCCGTCGCGGTCGGGAAGATCGGGTCGCTGGTATCGGTCTGCGGGAACGTCGACCCCGTCCGCGTCATGCTTCAGGGCTCGGCCTCCGACGTCGCGGCCGCCGTGGGCGCCTGCCTTGCCGGCGGGAACGAGAGGAGCATGATCATGCCCGGCTGCGAAATTCCCATCGGG
Source organism: Spirochaetaceae bacterium UBA1318 (assembly GCA_002307015.1). Taxonomy (GTDB): domain Bacteria; phylum Spirochaetota; class Spirochaetia; order Treponematales; family UBA1318; genus UBA1318. The sequence continues at coordinate 115,793 of DBTK01000091.1, read as the reverse complement.
ACGCCGCCCGGGAACCTCACCGCCTTCGCCGATGCGCTATGGAACCGGGCCGAAGGCTCGGTCTCGCCGCACGACCGGACAGCGACGTATGGCAACGTACGGGACAAACGGCTAGAATAGCCCGACGACTGATTCGACCATTCAGGAAGGCACACCCATGGGCTCCAGTACGCCGGCAAAAAGAAAGCTTGCCTACATCTATCTGATAGCGACCACGAGCATATGGGGAAGTCTCTACGTCGTGACGAGGATCGTCCTCGCCTCCCTAGCCCCGTTCACCCTTCTCTTTTTCCGGTATTTCATCGCGGCGATCGCCCTGGGCATCGTCATCAAAACCCGTGGAACGAGGACCGGCAAGACCGTCATCGAGAAGGGGGATTACCGCTACCTCTTCTTCATCGGCATCGTCGGGTACTGCCTCTCGGTCGGCGCCCAGATCTTCGGAACGAAATACGCCGGGGCCTCGGTCGCCTCCCTCATCAACTCGATGAATCCCGTCTGCATCATCCTCTTCGCCGTCCTAATCCTGAGGGAAAGACTGACCGTCAACAAGGTCATCGCCGTGGCCGCCGCGGTGACGGGCGCCTACATCATCCTGGGCGGAGCGGGACCGGGCGGTGCCGCGATCGGCGTCGTCCTTTCCGTCGTCTCCGTCCTGTTCTGGGCCCTCTCCTCGGTCTTCGCGAGGAGGGTGATGCAAAAGTACGATCCCGTGGTCTTCACGACCCTCGGCATCGTCATCGCCATGGCTTGCACCCTCCCCGCCGCGGCGATCGAGATGGCCACGGTTCCCCATGGCGAGATCTTCACCCTGACCAACGTGCTCTGCCTCCTCTACCTCGGCGTCGTCTGCACGGCGCTGCCGAACGTTCTGTGGAACAAGAGCCTCTCCATGATCGAGGCGAGCACCTGCTCCCTTTTCTATCCCATCCAGCCCCTCGTCTCCGTCCTCATGGGCATCCTGATCCTGGGTGAGAGGCTCGACCTCAAATTTGTCATCGGTGCGATCCTCATCATAGGTGGGGTCTTCTACGCCGTGCTGACCGGAAAGGGGGACCGATGAACGGAACAGTCGGACGGGTTTTTGGAATCGCGACCATTCTCCTTTCTGCCCTCGCCGCAACCGCGGTCGCCCAGGAACCGCCGAAGCGTCCTCGCGTCGCCCTCGTGCTCGAAGGAGGCGGGGCCATGGGGCTCGCCCATGTCGGGGTCATCAAGGTCATCGAGGAACTCGGCATTCCGATCGACATCGTCGTGGGAACGAGCATGGGCTCGGTCGTGGGGGGATTCTACGCTGAGGGCTACGATGCGGAGAGCCTCGAAAAGATCGCCCTCTCGACCGATTGGGGCGACCTGATGGACGAGAGCATATCTCCCCGAGACGAGTCCTACCGGGACCGCATCGACCGCTCGCGCTACTTCGCCTCCTTCGAGTTCGACAAGAACGGCATCAAGGCCGGGGGCGGAGCCCTGAGCGGCCGCAAGGTCCTGGCGTACATGGACAGGCTCACCCTCGTCACCCCCTCGCCGATCAGCTTCGACGCCCTGCCCCGCCGGTTCCGCGCGGTGGCCGCGGACGTGGCGACGGGGGAAAAGGTCGTGATCGACCACGGATCTCTGTCCGACGCGATGAGGGCCAGCATGAGCATCCCGGGCCTCTTCGAGCCCTACTACCTCGAAGGCCGCTACCTCGTGGACGGCGGTATCGTCGAGAACCTTCCGGTGGAAACGGCAAGGAAACTGGGCGCCGACCTCGTGCTCGCCGTCGATTTGCGGGGCGGAACCGATTTCGACGCCTCGAGCCTGAACCGGACGCCCTTGGAAGCCCTCTCCCGATCGCTCGATATCCTCGTCAACGCGAACGTCGTCCGTTCCATTGCCCAGGCGGATTGCGTCATCTCGGTCGACCTCAAGGGATACCAGGCCGGAAGCTTCCAGCAAAGCAAGGAAATACTCGCCCTCGGAGAGAAGGCCGCCCGCAACGACCTTCCCGAGCTCAAGAAGTTCCTCGACCGGATCGGGGCAGATGCGGCCTTCTCCTCCGTTCCCCCCGTCCCCGAATTTCCGAGGATCGAAAACCTCGTCGTCGAGGGGGGCCGGGAGGAAAAGCGGGAGGCCGTCCGTGCCCTCTACTCGCCCATCGTCGGCACCGTTCCGGATGTGGGAAAGCTCGAGAAGCCGTTCGACGAGCTCGAGCAGGAGGGAACCTATAGATTCGTCCGCGTCAGGCGGGATTCGCAGAGCGAGGTTCCGACCCTCGTCGTGTCACTTTCCGAAAAGCCGCCCCGGGGGAACGCCTTCAGGATGAGCCTGTCCTATCAGTCCACCTACGCGAAAACCATAACCAGCAAGCGGGCCGTCAATCCCTCGGTGATATTTCGCAACGAAAAAAATCCGGGGACCCAGTTCGCCGTGGAGGCGGACATCTTCGACGCTCCCGGAATCAAGCTGTCGCTCTGGCAGCCGGTGGCCAAGGAATTCTCGGTCGAGGGCTTCGCGCAATTCAGCCGCGATTTCGCCACCTACCTCACCGACACCTCCCTCGGCTATCAGTACCAGACGATCTCGACGAAGACGGGATTCAATATCGACGTCGATCCGATTCCCTGGAGCGAATTCGTTTTCGGCTGGAACTATACCTGGATTCACGAGGAACAGCTGCCGAACATCGACTACGCCGTGCCCATCGACTACGCCTCTCTCCTTGGCGCCAGCTTTTCCGTCAGGCGCCTCGATTCGCCGGTGTTTCCCATGGACGGCGTATACCTCGACGTAAAGTACCTCTGGTCCCTCGCCGAACTCGGGTCGCAGCGTCCGTTCAGGACGCTCGAAACCAGAGGAAACACCTTCCTGTCCCTCGGAACCCCCTTCTCCGTGGCCCTCCTCTGGAAGGCGGGAACCGATTTCTCAAGGGAGGCCGGCGACTCAAGCTCGGCTCCCTACTATTTCAAGATCGACATGGCCGAAAGGCGGCTCTTTCCCGGAACGCTCTCGACGAAAGACCGAATCGGAAGCCATACCGCAGCCGTCGGGATGGAGACAAAATTCAACCTGAGCCGACTATCCAGCTCCATGCGCGTGCCGGTTTTCATGCTCGCCCTCTTTTCGACGGGCTACACCCTCCAGAACGCCTCGGACTTCACGGACCTCAGATCCTTCCTGTACTGGAACGCCGCCATGGGAGCGGGGGTGAGGCTCAATGACGCCTTCGGCGTCAGCCTGCTGGGTGGGGTTTCCCGTAGTTCAGCGGGAAAAATTCAGCCCTTCATCGCCCTGGACATCGGTGCTATCGGGTACTGAACGGGAACCCCGGCATCGGATTGCACTGGACGATGGCGACGGTACGGGGTAAATTCATCTGGACACGAAGGAGCTCAATGAAACTCGATGTCCCGACCCTGGCGTTTGTCACGAGTCTCATTTTCTCCACCCAAACCGTCGCCGTTTTCGTCCAGTACCGGGTGAACAAAACCTACTCGGGCCTCGGATGGTGGCTGGCGGGAGCGATCTGCCAGGCGGTGGGGTTCATGCTCATGCTCACGCTGAACTTCAGGTCGATCTGGATGCTCTCCATCCTCGGGAATCCGCTGGTATTCTGCGGACAGATGTTCCTCTTCGTCGGCATCAGGAAATTCCTCGGGAAGAAGGGAAATGAATGGCCGGCTCTGGTCCTGCTCGCGATTTTCACCGCTTCCTATCTCTACTTCGTCGTCCTCGACAACAGCATTTTCGGACGCTCCCTGGTGGTCGGCGGGTCGGCCGTCGTCACCTCGATGCTGATCGCGTTCACGATCTTCCGCGCGGAGAAGCGGCATTTCTCCGGTTCAGCCAATTTCACCGCCTTCGTTTTTCTCGCGTATGGATGCATCCAGACCATGATGACGGCCGTGACCCTTGCCCTTCCCCGCCTCCTCTTCTATCAGGATTTCAGCGAGACGCCGATTCGTACGATCGCTTTCATCATTCCGATCGTCGGCAGCATGCTGTGGACCTTCGGATTCATCATCATGGTCAACCAGAGGCTGAACGCGAAAAATCTGGAGGAAAAGGGAAAGATCCAGGAGCTGGCCCATCAGCTCGAGATCGAGAGGAACGCGGCCCAGCTCAACGCGGTGACCGACAGCCTGACCGGCCTTTCGAATCGGAGATACCTCGACGAGTCGCTCAAGACGGAGTTCTATCGGCTGAAGCGTTCCGGAGCTCCCCTATCCCTGATCATGATGGACGTGGATCATTTCAAGAACTTCAACGATACCTACGGGCACCTCGCCGGAGACAACTGCCTGAGGCAGCTGGGAGCAGTGCTCAGGATCGTCGTCGGACGGCTCCATGATATCGTCGCTCGGTACGGGGGAGAGGAGTTCGTCGTCATCATGCCGGAGACGGAAAAACGCGGAGCGGAAATTCTCGCGGAGCGGATCCGGAAAGGGGTCGAAGAGCTGGCCATCCCGCACTCGGCCTCTGACGCCGCGAACCATGTCACGGTGAGCCTCGGGGTCGTGACCGCCCGCGCCGCCGACCTGGCGGAACCGGAAAACCTCATCGCCCTGGCCGACGAGGCCCTCTACCTCGCCAAGCAGGGGGGAAGGAACCGGGTGGAGACGGCCAGGGCCCCGCCCGAAGGCCTCACCAGCCCGATTTCCTGATTTCCCCGATCCTCTCGTCGAACAGGGCTCGATGCAGTTTCAGGTGTTCGAAATAATCCTCGACGAGGAACCTTAGCGTCTTCTTCTCCTCGCCAATCCTCCAGCAATGGGTCAGACAGTTCTCGTCCACGTGCTCGATGATGAAGAGCAGGAACAGGTTGTATCGCTTCCAGAAGTCCACCAGGAATGCATAATCGCAGGTGCCGAGCCTCGAGGCATTCCGCCACTCCTCCGCGTCGTATCCAGGGAAGGACAGCTCGCTCTCGAGCTGGAGGCGGATGAAGCGCTGGTGGTTGTTCGAAGCCGAGTCGACGAGGTGGCCGACCATCTCCTTCAGGCTCCACTTGTCGCCGCCCAGGCTGATTTCCGCGATATCCCGATTTCCCATCATCCGCTCGTAAAACCCGTCGATGAGCCCCGCGTAGTTCGCCGTCTCGAAAACCATGATCGCCCCCCGTGTTCGGATTCCGTACCCGATGATCGGTGATGATACCGAACGGCCGCGGGACGGGCTACGGGTTCCCACAGGATCACAAGAGCTCCTGGAGCGGGTCCGGCCAGGTTCCCGTAACGATGCGTGCGAGGAGCTTTTCCGAGAGCTTCCGTCCGAGGACGTTCAGCCCGGGCGCCGCCGTCTCGACCGGCTCCAGCCCCGGATGCAGGAAGAAATCCCGCTCGCTGTCGTAGACCAAGAAATTGTTCCTGGGCGAGAGGTTGTAGGTGATGAAGTGGGAGGCGACCGTATGATTCGCCGCGTAATCGATGGAGAACACGCATTTCTGGAGATTGAAATTCTTGATGAAGATGTAGAGGTCGGCGGGAGCCGTTTCCTCCCCGAGGAAAACGTACTTTATCTCGGCGTCCGAAACCAGGGTCCTGAATTCCTCCTCGAAGGTCCGATGCCGTACGTTCCCCTTCTTCCAGTACCCCACGATGACGACGTTCTTCTTCCCGAGCCTGGCGAACCGCTGCGCGGCTTCCCGGGAATGCTTGTGGTTGTCGGTCTGGATGGAGGGAAGCATGGGCAGGTTGGGAAAGGAGACGTCGCTCACGATGAGGCAGCCGGAGTTCATCGCATGGTAGAAGGCCAGCTCGGCATCCCTGTAGGCCAGGGCGATGATCCCGCTCGCGTTGTTTTCCGCGTAGAGCGAGATGAGGTACTCCCCGTACTGGATGGTGTTTCTCTCCCTGCAGGTGTCGTTGACATAGATGACTTCCATGCCAAGGGGTTCGACGACCTCCCGTATGGAGTCCTGGAAGGCTGTGATGAAACGCGGGTCGTTTATCCCGGATAGGAGGATGATCTTCTTCCCGCTCGGGTCGATGCTCCCCGGCTTGTTCCTGACGAAGACGCCGCTTTTTTTCCTCGTTTCCAGGATTCCCTCCTCGCGGAGGGCCGAAACCGCGCTCTGCGCGGTCTGGAGGCTTACGCCGAATTTCTCGGCCGCGATCCTGACCGAAAGGTATCGATCGCCCTGTTTGTAATGCTCGGCGATGTCTTCCGACATGGACCGATAGACCATATTGAACGTGCTTCTCGACATGGATCGTCCCCAACGCCCCTCGATGATGGAATCACTATGGTGGAACAATCGACACTGTGTCAATAAAATTTGTAAAATAACAGAACAGATTCATTAATTACCCTATGGTCCGACCAATAAATACGATATGTTATGATCTTCTGTTATGAATATTCGTAATTGTCGAGTATTTGTTATGATTTATTTGACGCCCCCCGGGGGCCGTGTTATGACGGTCCATCATCTTGAAGGAAGGAGGTTTTTATGTTGAAAAAAGCATGCGCCCTGGTCCTGATCGGGACCTGCCTCGCGCTCGCCGTTTTCGCTGCGGGAACCAAAAAGGATCCGATCCATCTCTACTACTCGAATTGGTGGATGAACGATCCGATCAGAGGCAAGAACGTCGAGATCGCCTGCGAGGAATTCAACAAGCAGAATCCCGGCGTCGTCGTCGAGCCGAAAACCATCACGTCCGATTCCTACTGGGACCAGCTCTACCTGGACATCGCCAGCGATTCGGAAGCCGACATCGTCGCCGTCGACACCGGCGCGGGAATCACATCCTACGACAGCGCCAGGCCGGGCGGAGCCTTCATCGCCCTGGACAAGTACATCAAGGGCTACGTCCTCAAGGACGGGACCAGCCTCGAGAAGGACATCCTGTTCCTGAACCAGACCCAGCGGAACGGGCAGACCATAGCCCTTCCCTACATCTCCTTCTACGCGGCCAATACCGTGTATCGGAAATCCGTGATGAAGGAAGCCGGTATCGATCCCAAGAAGCTCGAGACCTGGAGCGGCCAGCTCGAGGCCGCCAAGGCCCTGGTGAAGCAAGGGAACGGTACCCCCGAGCGCTACGGCTTCGGGCATCCGACCGCCGTCGACGTGCTCACGCGCTGGTGGACCATGCACTATCTCTGGACGGCCGGCGGCGGAATCTTCCCGATGGAGAAGGGACCCTATACGGCCGACCGGCTGATCTTCAACTGCAAGGAGAACGTGAAGGCCCTCGAGTACCTGGTCAAGCTGAACAAGGCCGCCGCGCCCGTCGGCGACAGGAAATACTCCGATCTGTGGCCGCTGTTCGAGAACGGCAGCCTCGCGACCATGCAGGCTGCGCTCTGGACCCTCAGCAACCTCCAGCAGGATATGAAGCCCGCCGGTTCCTTCGAAAGCGATCTCGCCATGGCACCCTTCCCTGTCTACGACCTCGACGGACAGAAGCGGCCCCCCGTGTACACGACCTGGGGCAATCCCCTCGCCGTCTCTTCGGTCTCCAAACACCCGAAGGAGGCCTTCGACTTCATCGCCTTCATGCATTCGGTCGAGGTCCAGAAGCGAGACTGCATCGCCGCCTCTCCTGTCAACAAAAAGGTCCTCCCCTATTACAGCAAGCTGTATCCGGCCCAGGGCGCCTACGTGAATACCGCGATCAAGTACGAGATGCGCAGCGTCCCCGATATCCCGCAGTGGGGACAGTTCGAGGTCATCCTGACCCAGACCTTCAACGCCGCCCTCGTCGGGGCAAAGACGCCGCAGGAGGCCCTCGACTGGGGCCAGGCTGAATTGGTCAAGATCCTGAATACGAAGAAATAACGAGACAGCCAGCGGAGGGCAAGATGAAAAGGAAAATGAACGACTCGACCGTAGGATATCTTTTCATCTTGCCCATGGTCATCGTCATGATCATAATCGCGATTCCCCTCATTCAATCCGTGTGGATGAGCTTCTCGGACTACTACCTTCTGTCGGGCAGCAGGACCCATGCCTTCATCGGACTGGAGAATTTCAGGAGCGTCATCGGACAGACCCATTTCTGGAAGATGACGCGCGTCACCGCCTATTACACCCTTTACAGCGTGGCGGGAAAGATGGTGCTCGGCCTCCTCGTCGCCCTTCTCCTCAACAGCAAGATCAAGGGGAAGGGATTCGTCCGGTCGCTGATCGTCATACCCTGGGCGATGCCTGGTATCGTCGTCGCCATGCTCTTCACCCTGGCCCTCGATCCCGCCTACGGCATGCTCAATTACCTCCTCGAAAAGACCCACCTGATCACCCAGGGCATTCCGTTCCTCTCGGATGTCGATCTCGCCCTTCCGGTGGTGGTCACGATCGGCATCTGGAAGAATTTCCCGTTCACGGCCCTGATGCTGCTCGCCTCCCTCCAGGGAATTTCCCCGGAGCTCTACGAGGCCGGCCGGATCGACGGGGCCAATACCTGGCAACAATTCAGGTTCATCACCTGGCCCATGATCCTGCCGGTCTGGCTCATCATGCTGATCCTGCAGATCGTCGGCACGATCAAGGAATTCGACCTGATCTACCTGGTGACCAGGGGAGGCCCTGACCTCGCGACCAACGTCATCGGCCTGGACATCTACCGGAACGCCTTCAAGTTTTTCAAGCTCGGGGTGGCAAGCGCCGAGGGCATGATGCTCATGGTCATCTGCTTCGTCTTCGCCATCGTCTACTATAGATACGAACTCAGGAATGGATAGCAGGATGGGTACGCATCAGATGCATTCCGACACCCAATCAGGAGGCCGCGCGTGAAACGGGTCAAGATTCTCAACAAAGCTCTCCTCTACGCCCTGGTCGTCATCGTGGCCCTCGTCCTCTTCCTGCCCCTGGTGATGCTTCTCTCCTACGCCCTGAGGGACAACAGCGAGATCATCACCCTGGATGTCAGGCTCTTCCCGAAGACCTTCACCACGTCGGCCTTCCTCGACGTGTTTAGCCACGAGCTGGGCGGCGCCAATTTCTGGGTGTGGTTCAGGAACTCGTGCCTGACGAGCGGAATTACCGCCCTCCTCGCGACCTACATCGCCGCGCTCGGGGGCTACGGTTTCACGAGATACCGGTTCCGCGGAAGGAGGCTGTTTTTCTTCTTCATTTTCTTCACGCAGATCATGCCATGGATGGTGCTCCTCGTCCCCTACTATTCCCTGCTCGTGAAGACGAAGATGCTCAACTCCCTGTTCAGCTTGGGCTTTTCCTACCTGATCATCAACATCCCGGTAAGCGCCTGGCTCTTCATCGGCTTCTTCAAGAACCAGCCAGCCTCCCTCGAAGAGGCGGCGAGAATGGACGGGTGCACGATCCTCGGGGCATTCCACCGGATCGTCCTTCCCCTCGCCATCCCTTCGCTGAGCGCGATCGCGCTCTTCGCCTTCATAACAGGATGGGGGGATTTCCTCTTCTCCTCCGTCATTATCACTTCGGCTAAAAACCTCACCCTTCCCCTGGCGCTCCAGGGCTTCAAGGGCGAACACTATATCCTGTGGTCCCAGATCATGGCCATGGCGAGCATCATGACGATACCGATCGTGGCCCTGTTCCTCTACCTCCAGAAACACATGGTGAATCTGATGGCGGGAAGCATAAAAGAATAAATCCAGAAATCAATCGAGGGAAATCATGACAGCATCATTCGGCGGCGACATCACGAGGGCGAGAAAGGAAAGGACGAGGGCGATCACGGCCGAGAATCCGACCGGAGGCAAGGGGCAGGGAGGCATGACCTCGAGCGCCCTGGGGCCGGGACGGAAGGGCAAGGCATGGATCGGCCTCAAGCAGGGAGAGGAGGCCGTCCTCGCCGACATCGACGAGGGTCCTGGCGAGATCAGGCATATCTGGATCACGGTGACCGACAAGACGAAAGAGGATTTCTTCGTCCTCCGCGACCTCGTGCTCAAGATCTACTGGGACGGGGAGAAGAGGCCGAGCGTCGAGGTCCCCCTGGGGGATTTCTTCTGCAACGGTTTCGGCGTGAAGACGCGAATCGACTCGATCCCGATTTCCGTGATTCCCCATGGCGGCATGAACTCCTACTTCCCGATGCCGTTCGGGAAGAACGCCCGGATCGCGATCGAAAACCAGCATCCGGTCGACATCAACTATCTTTTCTACCAGATCGACTACGCGCTCGTCGACGAGCTTCCCGTGGACACCCTCTCCTTCCATGCGCAGTGGAGGAGGGAATCGCCGACCACGCTGAAACGGGACTACACGATCCTCGACGGGGTGAAGGGATCCGGCCACTACGTCGGAACCTATATGGCCTGGGCTCTCCTGGAGCGGAACTGGTACGGTGAGGGGGAGATGAAGTTCTACATCGACGGCGACGCCGATTTCCCGACGATCTGCGGAACCGGCACCGAGGACTATTTCGGGGGCGCCTGGGGCTTCGTGGAGAAGGACGGGGGCCCCGAACAGACCTATTCCACCGCTTTTCTCGGCCACCCCTACATGAACTATCCGTCCCAATCGGCGGGAAACGCCTTCATTGACGCATCCATCCCGATGCACGGCTTCTACCGCTGGCACCTGCCCGATCCCGTCTGCTTCGCAAAGGACCTCCGCGTGACGGCCCAGCAGATCGGGCTCGGAAAGCATGGACTCTACGAGCGGCAGGACGATATCTCCTCGGTCGCCTACTGGTACCAGACCGAACCCCACGCCGAATTTCCCCCTCTACCGGAAGCGGACAAGCGCTGGCCACGGTAGCCGGAAGCTGATACTCCAGGAGGCCCGACCCCTGCGCCCAACCGGCGCCCCGGGTTCGGGCCTTTCCTTTTTTCCGCCCCAGCGGATTCCAGCGCCATCTTCCTCCAGTTCGTCATCGCCGCAGTATCATGAAGCGTAGGTACCGGAAATCCGATCAAATCTACAACCTCGCGGCAAGCCGCGAACATCGACCCTCATCCAAATAATTCTTCGCTTTTTTGCTTGACACAATACGAAGGTACCTGTAGATTATCAATGAAGGTACCTTCGCAATAGCCTAGAATATAAGGAAGCCCGATGGACAACGATAAACGCGATCTTCTCGAACTGCTTTTCCGCCTGGTGGGGCTGCTGCGCCGCAGAACCATGCAGGATCACCGGAACCGCAGCCCCCTGGGCTCGCCCCATCAGGGACAGGGAAGGGTCCTTGCCCTCCTGAAACTGAAGCCGGAGGTAAGCCAGAAGGAACTCTCCACCATCCTGGACATCAGGTCCCAGTCCCTCGGGGAGCTGCTGGCGAAACTCGAGCGCCAGGGATACATCACCCGAAGTCCATCGGCGGACGACCACCGGATCATGGATATCCGCCTGACCGAAGAGGGAAGGGCGGCCTCGGAGCAGCAGGCTGAAACGACGGACTCGGATTCCTTTTTCGAATGCCTCAACGACGAGGAGCAGGCGACCTTCGGCGGCTATCTGGAACGATTGACCAAGAAACTGGAGGAAGAGCTCGCCGCGAACGGCATGAATCCCGATTTCCCAGGTCCCGATTTCAGGGGTAGAGGCTTCGGAAATCCCTTCCGCAGGGGAGACGAGCATCCGGCCGACGGTCCACGGGGGTCCGGTAGATACCCGGACAGGGGACCAGGCCGGCCGGTTCCCGACAGGGAATAGACTTTAGCGCCTGTTGAAATGCGTCACGCATTTCAACGGCCCGCGGGTTCCGGGCTTCGGCCCGGTACATCGAAAAACAGCTGAAAAGCTCTGGCGCTCGAAGCGCCGCAATGGCGGGGTTTTCACCCCGCAAGGATAGGTGTTGTCATGAATCAAACAGAAAGCGATCCGTTATTTTATCTAGAAAAGGCTCCCGTGCCGCAGGCCATAGTCCATATGGCGGTACCCATGATCATGAGCATGATCCTGGACCTGATCTACAACATTGTCGACGCATTCTTCGTCGGCCGGCTGGCGAACACCGCCATGCTCGCGGCCATCACCCTCGCCTTTCCCTTCCTCATCGTGCTGATGGGAATCGGGCAGATATTCTCCATCGGGGGAGGCACCCTCATCCCGCGCCTGTTGGGCGAAAAGAATATCGAGGCCTCCAGGAAGGCATCTTCGGTGACCTTCTACCTCGCCCTGCTCTCGGGGTTCGTCCTCATGGCGGCCCTCATCCCCTTCCTGTCCCCCATTCTGGCCCTCATGGGAGCCACGGGAGAAACCCTCAGGTATACGAGGGAATTCGTCCTCATACTCCTCCTCGGAAGCCCCCTCGTCATCCTGATGACGACCCTCTCGGGGATCATCCGAGGGGAAGGCGCCTCCACCGTCGCGATGACCGGCATGATCGCGAGCGTCCTGATCAACATCGTCCTCGACCCGATCTTCATTTTCGTCCTGAAGATGAACGTCGCCGGTGCGGCCCTCGGCACGGTCATCGCCAACGGGGCGGCCGTCGCCTGGTACATCCGGTACCTGGCGACGAAGAGCGACGTGCAGAGCGTGAGCCTCCGGGATTTCCGGCCAACCAGGGAAATCCTCGCCGACATCTTCAAGGTGGGCAGCTCCGCCTTCCTGTTCACCGCCCTGATGATCCTCGCGTCAACGCTGTTCAACGGCTACTCCATGAGATACGGCGACAACGTCGTCGCCGCCTTCGGCATCGCCAATCGCATCGTGCAGATCTGCGAGTTCCTCGGCACCGGGCTTTTCGAGGGCATCATCCCGCTGATCGCCTTCGCCTACGCCGCAGGCAACAAGGAACGGCTCGACGACGTCCTCAGGACCGCGACGGTCGCCTTCGTCTGCATCACCCTCGCGGTCGGAGCGCCGATGTTCCTTTTCAGGCAGCAGATCTTCGGCCTCTTCAGCCCCGATCCCCGGGTGCTCGAGGCGGGATCCGTCATCCTCGAGGCCATGCTGGTTTCGGTCATGTTCACGGGCTTCTCCGGAATCATCACCGGCATGTTCCAGGCTTTCGGGGCGGGGATGCAATCGAACGCCATGGCCGCGATGCGCGGAGTGGCGCTGATCCCGATCATCCTGCTCGGCAAGGAGCTCTTCGGACTCCCCGGCGTCATCTGGTCCCTTCCCGCCGCCGAGATCTTCGCCTGCGCCGTCGGCCTCGTCCTGTGGCTGGCATCGAAGGGAAGGATCATGTCGGTCCCCATCGCGGGAAGGAAGGCTCCAGCCCCGAGCGAGTCATGAGGGAAGGCATCCGCAGCCGCGCATGCGGCTGCCATCGACAACATCGGAGTACACAATGAAACGGCTTTTTAAATATCTCGGACCCTACGGGGGCCTGATAGTGGCGGCGATTGTCCTCTTGTTCGCCCAGGCGAACTGCGACCTCGCCCTGCCCGACTACCTGTCGAAGATCGTCAACATCGGCATACAGCAGGGCAGGGTCGATGGGTACATGCTCGGCATCGGCCTGAGAATGCTCCTCCTCGCCCTGCTTAGCGCGGGCTCGGCGGTGCTCGTCGGCCTCATCTCCGCTCGAATCTCGGCGGGGCTCGCGAGAGACCTGAGGTCGGCAGTCTTCGCGAAGGTCGAGGGATTCTCGCAGCGGGAGTTCGACACGTTCTCCACGGCCTCCCTCATCACGAGGACCAACAACGACATCACGCAGGTGCAGATGATCGTCGTCATACTGATACGCTCCATCGTCTATCCGCCGCTGATCGGCGTCGGAGGGATACTCCACGCCCTGGGCAAGAACGCCTCCATGTGGTGGATCATCGCCCTGGCCGTCGCCCTCCTCGTCATCCTCGTCGCGACGATCTTCACGATCGCGGTGCCGAGATTCAAGATCACGCGAAGGCTCGTCGACCGGCTGACCCTCGTGGCTCGGGAAAGGCTCTCGGGCATCATGATCACCCGGGCCTTCAACGCCGAGAAGGTCGAGGAAGGGAGGTTCGAAGGGGCCAACGCGGATCTCGCGAAAAACGCCCTCTTCGTCAACCGAGTCATGACGTTCATGATGCCGACGATGATGCTCATCATGAACGGCGTTTCCCTCCTCATCATCTGGATAGGCGCCCAGCAGGTGGGACAGTCCGCGATGAAGGTCGGGGACATGATGGCCTTCATGCAGTACGCCATGCAGATCGTCATCGCCTTCCTCATGATGTCCATGATTTTCATCATGCTGCCGAGCGCCGCCGTTTCCGCCGACCGCGTGGCCGACGTCCTCGAGACGGAGGCCTCAATCCGCGACCCCGAGAAGCCGAGGGCCTTTGGCAGCGGGTTCGAGGGAACGGTGGAGTTCCGGGACGTGAGCTTCCGGTATCCCGGGGCCGAGGAGGACGTGCTCCACGGAATCAGCTTCACGGCCAGGCCCGGGCAGACGACAGCCATCATCGGGGCCACTGGCTCGGGAAAGTCGAGCCTCGTGAACCTCGTTCCCCGGTTCTACGACGTGAGCTCGGGCTCTGTCCTCGTCGGCGGCATCGACGTCCGGGAGCTCGGGGCACATGAATTGCGCGACCGGATCGGCTACGTGCCGCAGAAGGCCATCCTCTTCTCGGGCACGATAGCCTCGAACATCAGGTTCGCCGACCAAAAAGCCCCGGACGACGATGTCGAGGCGGCCGTCGAGATCGCCCAGGTCGCCGAGTTCGTCTCCTCCAGTCCCCGGGGCATGGAGACGGCCATCGCCCAGGGCGGGGACAACGTTTCGGGCGGGCAGAGGCAGCGCATTTCGATCGCGCGGGCCCTTTTGAAAAAGCCGCCGATCCTGATCCTGGACGACTGCTTCTCGGCCCTCGACTTCGGGACCGAGGGGGCCCTCAGGCGGGCGCTCAGGGCGAAACGGAAGGGAAGCACCGTCATCCTCGTTACGCAGCGCGTGGCGACCGTCATGTGGGCCGATCGGGTGGTCGTCCTCGACGAGGGAAGGATCGCCGGCGTCGGCGATCACGCATCGCTGATGAAGGACTGCGAAACCTACCGGGAAATAGCCTCATCACAGCTCACGAGGGAGGAACTACCATGAGCGACACGATCAATGGAAAAAACGCAAACGGGCCGGCCAGAACCGGCCGGGGCGGAATGGCTTTCGGCGGACGGGGCGGAGGCGGCTTCGGAGGAGGTGGGGGTCACGGAATGTCGATGAGCGACGAGAAGGCCCGCAACTTCGGGGGAACCATGAGGAAGCTCATCGCCTATCTCGGGCGTTACCGCGCGGCCATCATCGCCGTCGCGATGCTGGCCCTCGCGTCCACCGTGTTCTCCATCCTCGGCCCCAGAATCCTCGGCATGGCCACCACGAAGCTTTTCGAAGGCGCCGTGGCCATGACCTCGGGGAAAGGCGGGATTGACTTCGCCTTCATCGGCACCCTGGTCCTCCTCGCCCTCGGCCTCTACCTCGTCTCGGCCCTGTTCTCCGGCCTCCAGGGCTGGATCATGGCCGGCATCTCGACGAGGATCTCGTACCGCCTCAGGAAGGACATCTCCGAGAAGATCGACAGACTCCCGCTCCGGTACTTCGACGGCACGAACCACGGCGAGGTGCTCTCCCGGATCACGAACGACGTCGACGCGATCAGCCAGACCCTGAGCCAGGGCCTCATGCAGCTCGTCTCTTCGGCGGCGACCGTGATCGGCGTCCTCGTCATGATGCTGTCGATCAGCTGGATGCTCACCCTGGTGGCCCTCGTCATCATGCCCGCATCGCTGGTATTCGTCCGCCTCGTCGTCAAGAAATCCCAGAAGCTCTTCAAGGAGCAGCAGGAATACCTGGGCAGGATCAACGGCCACGTCGAGGAGATGTACGGCGGCCACCTCGTCATCAAGGCCTTCAACGCCGAGGAGGGGAGCATCGCGAAGTTCGAAACCTACAACGCCAAGCTCTACGACGTCGCCTGGTCCTCGCAGTTCATTTCCGGCCTCATGATGCCCATCATGGCCCTCATTTCGAACCTGGGTTACGTCGTCATCACGGTCCTCGGCGGCAACCTCGCTCTGAAGAAGATCATCTCGGTTGGCGACATCCAGGCCTTCATCCAGTACGTCTCCTCCTTCACCCAGCCCCTCTCTCAGCTGGCGAGCATCTCGAACATCCTCCAGCAGACGGCCGCGGCGGCGGAGCGGGTCTTCGAATTCCTCGAGGAAGCCGAGGAGGTTCCGGAAACTGCTTCGCCTTCCCTCCTCGAAAGCCCGGAGGGAAGGGTCGAGTTCAGGAACGTCCGCTTCGGCTATTCTCCTGAAAAGCAGGTGATCGGGGACTTTTCCATCATCGCCGAAAAGGGCCACAAAATCGCGATAGTCGGCCCGACGGGGGCGGGAAAGACGACGATGGTGAAACTGCTCATGCGGTTCTACGACGTCGACTCTGGTTCCATCCTCATCGACGGTGTGGACCTCAGGGACCTGAGGCGAAAGGACCTTCGGGGGCTCTTCGGGATGGTGCTTCAGGATACCTGGCTCTTCAACGGAACGATCATGGAAAACATCCGCTACGGCCGGCCCGACGCCACCGATGAAGCGGTGGTCGAGGCGGCCAGGACGGCTCACGCCGACCACTTTATCAGGGCCCTGCCCCAGGGCTACGACATGGTCATCAACGAGGAGGCGACCAACATCTCCCAGGGCCAGAAGCAGCTCCTCACGATCGCGCGGGCAGTCCTCGCCGACCCGGCGATGCTCATCCTGGACGAGGCCACGAGCTCGATCGACACCCGCACGGAGATCCTCATCCAGAGGGCGATGGACGACCTCATGCACGGCCGCACGAGCTTCATCATCGCGCACCGCCTTTCCACGGTCAGGAACGCGGACCTGATCCTGGTGATGAAGGACGGCGGCATCGTCGAGCAGGGAAGGCACGAGGAGCTCCTCGCAAGGAACGGGCTCTACGCCGAGATCTACGGGAGCCAGTTCGACTCATCGGGCAGGAACGAGGGGGAACTTGCGGGCTAAATACGCTATAGTCGGAACATGAACTTCTACGCGGCGATAGCCGAACAGTACGACGAGGTCTTTCCCTTCGATTCGGGCATCGCATCCTTCCTCGAGCGGGAAATGAAGGGACGGGCCAGGCTCCTGGATGTCGCCTGCGGCTCGGGAACCTATGCGGTCCGCCTGGCGACCCTGGGCCACGAGGTGCTCGGCGTCGATTCGGAGGAGGCGATGATCGAGGCCGCCCGCGGCAAGGCGAGGCCCCTCCACGGGATGTCCGCCGGACCGGTTCACGACTTCGCCGCCCCGGGATCCGGCGCCGACTTTCGCGTCCTGGACATGGCAGCCCTCGACACCCTCCCCTCGGCCTCCTTCGACGGGGTCTACTGCATCGGCAATTCCCTCGCCCACCTCGGGACGAAGGAGGATGCCGCCGGGACCGTCGCCGCCATGGCCCGCCGCCTCGCGCCGGGCGGCCGCATCGTCCTCCAATCGATCAACGTCCCGGGCGTCCTCGCCAAGGGAGGAGCCCTCCCGGCTATCGAGAGCGGGGCCGTCAGGTTCGAGCGGCGCTACGAAAAACGGGGCCCGGGTTCGGTATGGTTCGACACGACGCTCGCCGTGAAGGCGGGAAACCGGATCCTGCGAAACCGCATCCCCCTTCTCGACCTGGGACCGGGGGACCTCGCGGACTTCATCGCCGGGACGGGACTCGCCGATCTCAGAAGCTTCGGCAGCTACGGAGGCGCGGCCTTCGACCCCGCGGAAAGCTTCGTCGTCATTCTTACGGCGAGAGCGCCTTGAAACCCGATTCGCTTCCCGATTTTCCGGCGAACTTGCTTCGATGGGCGGGTCGGTCTACACTCTACCGGGGGTACCAATGAAAGAGATAAGCTACCACGCAACCTTCATTCCGAAGGTAAAAGCCATCATGATGTTCAGGGTCCTGAGCGACGAGGAGGTTGCTACCCTGATCGGCCTGGGCGGGCTTGTCGAATACGAAGAGGGCGAGGCCATCGTCCACGAGCACGTCAAGGAAGACTCGTTCTTCGGCATCGTCTCCGGAACGGTTTCGGTGACGGTGAAGCAGGAGGGCAAGGATGTCTTCGTCTGCTCCCTCGGAGCGGGGGACGTGTTCGGGGAGGCGGCCGTTTTCATGAACGTCGAGCGCACGGCGACGGTCGTTTCGGCGGACGAGGTGACGCTTTTCCGCATCACGAGGCAGCAACTCCTCGATTTCGTGAAAATCCACCCCGTCGCGGGAAACCGGATGTTTCTCGTGATCATCTACGGCCTCCTGAGGAAGCTGAGGGCGGCAAACCAGGAATTGGCCTTCGAAAGGCGTGACGATTCGAGCCAGGACGACATCGACGCACTGGTCGAAAGCTTCATGCCCTGATAATCTCCTGGTCATGTATCACTTCACCCTTGTTTCCATCATCCTCATCGTATTTTCAGGCCTCCTCGTGGGAATCACGAAAACCGGAATTCCCGGCCTCGGCATTCTCGTCGTGCCCATACTCGCCATGGCGATGTCGGCCCGCCAGTCCACCGGCTTCATGCTTCCGATGCTCTGCGCCGGAGACCTGATGGCCGTCATCGTCTACCGCCGCCGGGCCAGGTGGGGCTTCATGCTTCGCCTCCTCCCCTTCGCCATGATCGGCGTGGTGGGCGGATATTTCGCCATGACCGTCATGAGCGACGCGATCTTCAAACCCTTCCTCGCCTCGTCCATCCTGCTGATCCTGGTTCTGGACGCGGTCCGACGGCTCCGTTCCCGGGGCGCCGCCCCATCCGGCGGCAAGGCGAACCTCGTCCTCGCCGCCGTAACCGGCATCCTCGCCGGGTTCTTCACGATGATGGCGAACGCGGCCGGTCCCATCATGTCCCTCTACCTCCTCTCGATGAACCTTCCCAAGGAGGATTTCGTCGGCACGGGCGCCTGGTTCTATTTTTTCATCAACCTGTTCAAGCTTCCCTTCAGCGCGGCCCAGGGCCTGATCACGGTCGAAACCCTGACCTGGACGGCCATGCTGATACCGGTCATCCTGGCGGGCGGAGCCCTGGGGCTCTTCGTCCTCAAGAAGCTTTCGGACAAGGGCTTTACCGTCGCGATCCAGGCGCTGACGGCGGCGGGCGCGATCAAGCTGTTTTTCTAGCCATCGCCGGCACTTCAAAGGGGCACACATGAACAATAGCCGAAAGCACAACAGAAGAATTCTATTCTGTGCAGCGACCATATTCCTGGTGCTGCTGCAATTCTCTTTCGCGAATGAGAGGGACGTACCGTCTCCGACCGGACCGGTCTGGAATCAGAATGGGAGAGATTTCAGCCAGGAAACCCGGGACCTTCGCCATTCGGTCGCGTACTCGGATCAAACGGTTTTGGTCGGCGAATGGCATACGTCCAACATTCGCCTGATACTTACTTCGTACGGATCCTACAATTTCAGGCTTCCCACCCTGGATATGTCGGGCACCTTCAAAATCTACGACTCATCCGGCTTGCTGATCCTGAAGTGCACGCAAAGCTCGAGCAGCGACGTCGTTGGCATGGAACTCATTTTCAAGTATAGGATCATCGACAATGCAACCATGGTTCTGGTCGACAACAAGGGAACTTCCCTGACCTATGTCAAAAAAGAGGATTAGCGTTAGCGAGACAGTCGCTTTCGATGGCACCGATCGGCGGATCCTACACTTTTGTATGATCCGCCCCCATGCCCCGGCTTTCCGTCATCAACGATATCGAAAACGAGCAGCGGTCCGGCCTTGAAAGGAATTCAGAAGTCACTGGCTCCTTAATTTTAAATTGTTCTGTCATCAATGTTTATACGTCATCCACATCATCCTGATTTTTTTCGTTCTTGTTATGTAATTTTCATCGATGATATGGCACGTTGTTTGCTTGTATTAACATAGGAAATGCCGTAGCGAATTTTGTGCAGTTCGGATGCACTTGACTCATCCTCATGATATTCAGCGATCACCCAAAGGGACCAATGCCGAAGCTTCATCTGCCCAGAGCGAAAATATCGACAAAGCTCGCGTTTGCCGCCATCGTTTTCCTGATACCCCTCGTGGTCATGGCCGGCTTCATCGTTTCAGGCCTCCAATCCACCATCGGTTTCGCCAGGCTCGAGCTGAAGGGCCTCGACTTCGAGCGGCCCCTCGGCGACGCTTTCGGTTCTCTCGTCGCGGAATCGGCCCTGACCGGGAAAGGCTCAAGTGAGGAACTGGATGGGGCCTTCGCCTCCCTCCTGGCACTCAAGGGCGAGGAAGGCGACCTCGGGCTCGACCAGAACGGGGCGAAAACCCACGGTGAGGGCTACGTCGATCTCAAGGATCTGGAAAAGCTGAAGGGCTCGCTTTCGCAGTCCAGGGACGGAGCGGACAAACTCTCAGCCGGCCTTCTTTCCCTGATGACCTACATCGGGAACACGAGCAACCTCATCCTCGACCCGGACCTCGACAGCTACTACGCGATGGACGTCGTCGTGGTGTACCTGCCCACGGCCATCGACCGCCTGGCGAAACTACGCTCGAGCCTTGAGTCCGCATCGGGAAAGTCCGGCGCCGACGAGAAGGCCAAGCGGGAATTCGCCGTCTTTTCGGCCTTCCTCGCCCAGGACGACCGGGACCTGATCGTCTCGTCGATCAAGACAGCCCTCGCCGAGGACAAGAACTTCTACGGCACGAGCGCGAGCCTCCAGTCGCGGATACCGCCCCTCCTGGACGCCTACCGGGAGAAAACCGACGCCCTCGTCGGCCTCCTCGACGCCTACGCCGCCGGAAGCCGGAAGCCCGAGACCAAGGACTTCGATCCCGTCTGGAGCGCCGCACTCGGATCAGCGAGGGGACTCTTCGATCCGCTCTCGGAGGAGCTTGCCGTTCTCCTTCGCGCCCGCATCTCGGCCTACCTCCTGAAGGAGCGCATAGCCCTCGCCGCTTCCGCGCTGAGCGCCCTTTTCGCCTTCCTGATCATCCTCCTCGTGGACAGGAGCATCGTATCCAGCATCGGGGACATCAGGAAAGCGACCAAACGGATCGTCGAGTCGCTCGACCTGACCGAACGGGTCTCCCTGGGGGAACTCGGAGAAAAAACGGAGATCGGCCTCCTCGGCGCCGAGCTCAACCTCCTCGTCACCAAGCTCGCCGGGGTCGTCGAGAGCCTCAAGTCGGCCCAGGCCCAGCTCTCGGGAGTGGGGCTCGAGCTCGAGGAGAGCTCAGACGGCACGGCATCCGCCGTCGCGAAGATATCCGAGCGGATCGAGGGCATCCTCGACCGGGCCGAGTTCCAGTCCCGGAGCGTCGGGGAATCCTCGAAGGCGGTCGAGCAGATCGCTTCCGACATCGAGGCGCTCGAGGGGCTCGTCGCCGAACAGAGCCGGAGCGTCACCGACGCCTCGGCCTCCATCGAGGAAATGGTCGGCAGCATCGGTTCGGTCTCGTCCTCCATCGAAAGGATGGGAGGGGAGTTCGGCGCGCTCGCGGCGGCGGCGAGGGAGGGCAAGGCCTTCCAGTCCTCGGTCGACCAGCGCATCGGCGTGATCACCGAGCGGTCCCGTTCCCTCCTCGAGGCGAACTCGGCCATCGAGGCGATCGCCGCCCAGACCA
>DBTK01000091.1:87281-94099 GCA_002307015.1 Spirochaetaceae bacterium UBA1318 | reverse complement strand
CCATGAACGCCGCGATCGAGGCCGCACACGCCGGGGATTCCGGCCGGGGCTTCGCCGTGGTGGCCGGAGAGATCAGGAAGCTCGCCGAAACCGCGGCCGACCGGTCGAGGGCCGTGAAGGTCGAACTCGCCGAGGTCCAGAAGGCGATCGACGGGGTCGTGACCTCGCTGAGGGAGTCTGGGGCCTCGTTCGACCGCGTCGCGACGATGATCGGCGGAACCGAAAGCATCGTGAGGGAGGTCGGCGACGCGATGACCGAGGAGAGGGAGGGATCCTCCCGGATACTGGATAGCCTGAAGGTGATGAAGGACATCTCCGTGCGGGTACGCGACGCCTCCTCCCGCATGACCTCGGGCAACGCGACAATCCTCTCGGAGATGGAGAGGCTCAGGGGGATCGCCGCCGAGATCACGGCGAGCATGACGGAGATGACGGCGAACGCCGCCGAGATAGCCGGAAACGCGAAGAAATCCGCCGTTCTCGCCGGAGGCACGAGAAACGCCATCCTCAAGGTGGACGTTGCCGTCGAGGAATTCAGGACCTGAGAAGGTCACCTTTGGGTAGGATTCCCCCCCCTCTCCCTACGGAAAGGTCGCCTCATCCGGTCGCCCCCCCTCCCCCGAAACGTCCATCGCCGGCCCCGATTTCGGCCTGAACAAGAGCCTCTCCGCTAATTCTTTTTGCTGAAAAAACTTGATCACGAACCGACTCCTCGTCCTCTCAATCGGAATAAAGTCGCCCCAAGGCTACGACTCTGGCACGCCGTTTGCTATATAACTTACCGTACGTTAGCCAATGGTGTTCCAGTAGAAAATTTTCTTGACAGATAGGAAAAACCATAAGATAACTTACAGTAAGTTAGATTGATAATTAAGGGTAGCCATGGATTTCATCAGAATGTCTCAGACCGGAAACTCTAAAAACCAGTACCGGATCAACAAGTCGCTGATATTCAACTACCTCCTCCGGCACGGCCCGTCGTACAAGACCCAGGTGGCAGAGGCCCTGGCGATCAGCCTTCCCGCCATCTCGCGCGTTTTCGATTCCCTCGAGCAGGCCGGTTTCATCGAGGAAGCGGGAATCCGCCGAAGCCCGAACGGCCGTTCCGTCCCCTACTACCAGGCCTCCATCAAGGACGGCTACATCGTCGGAGCCGACCTTTTGAAGATGAAGCTCGCCATCAGGCTCCTGAGCGCCAACCAGGAATTCATCATTTCGGACCTGGACTTCGACGAATCGGCGATACAGGAAGGACTCGAAAAATCCATCAATCTCGCGGTCGACCGGGAACTGGAAAGCGGCAGGATCAAGCACCGGGAGGACCTGAAAGCCCTGTGCGTCGGCTCCCCGGGCATCGTCGACACGGAGACGGGCGAGATCAGGACCGCGGTCTTCCACAAGGGCCTCAACCACCTGAACCTGATGGGCTCGCTCGAGAAGGCCTTCGGAAAGCCTGTCCTCGTGGACAACGTCGTCAAGCTCTCGGCTTTCGCCGAGTACCAGAACATAGACAACCCGAGGGTAAAGAACCTCCTCTGCATCGACCTCGGCTTCGAGGTCGGCGTCGGCGTCATCATCGAGGGTCACGTCTTCCGGGGCCAGAACTGCAGGGCCGGAGAGATCGGCTTCGGGAGGACGACCTACGACGAGGCGGCGATATCGGATTCCCTGTACGCCAAATCCCTCTCCTTCGTCTGGCTCGGCGCCCAGGCGAAGGAAAAGCTCGGCATCGAATCAAGGTACGACGATTATTCGGCCAAGGACGAGAACCTCAAGGTCGTCGTCCGGCTCTTCCAGATGGCCGAGGACGGGGACCGGACCGCCCGGGAGATCATCGACGAGTACACCAAGAGGCTGGCGGTTCTCGTCAACAACCTCCATTACGTCCTCGATCCCGACCTGATTCTCCTGAGCGGCGACATCTGCGTCGTTCCAGGCTCCCAGGAATGGATGGTTTCCAGCCTCAGAAAGGCGATGGCGAAGATTTCCTACTTCGACCCTCCCGAGATCCGGATGTCGAAATACGGAAGCAATTCGGCCCTCATCGGAGCCTGCGATAACGCCTTCGACACCTATATCAAAACGGAATTTCCCTACTCGATGCGATAATACGCGATCTTCGATCGCGTCAAGTTATTAGGAGGTAGATGATGCTGAAAAAAATGTGCATGCTGGCGGCGTTCACGATCCTGCTCGCGGGATTCATGTTCGCCGCGTCGTCCGGAGACGCGTGGACCGACATGGTGAAGAGCCAGTACGGCGGAACCACGATCACGATCGCCGGGACCGGCCACACATCGACGGATTCGATCCGCGAAATGGAGAAGGATTTCACGAACGCCACGGGAATCAAGGTCCGGTGGGACATCATGGAAGAGGGCCTGCTTCGCCAAAAGCTCCTCATGGAACACCAGTCCAAGACGGGAACCTACGATGCGCTCATGATCGACGCCTTCAACCTGGCCGAGTACTCCCCCTCGGGTGTCGCCCAGTCCCTCAAGCCCTTCATCGACAACAAGACCCTGACCCCGTCCTGGTATGACTACGAGGACATCTCCTCGGCCTTCAGGAACGGCGTCGGCGCCTACAACGGAACCGTCTACGGCATCCCGATAGACGGGGAAACCCGGTTCCTCGGATACCGGAAGGACCTCTTCGCCAAGTACGGGAAGCAGCCGCCGAAGACCTTGGACGAGATGCTCCAGCTCGCGAAGTTCTTCAACGGCAAGGAACCGGGACTCTACGGAATCGCGATGCGGGCCCAGCGGGGCATCCACTTCGCTTCCGGCTGGATGACGCTGATGTATTCCCTCGGCGGCGGCTTCCTCGACCAGAAGACCTGGCAGCCGATCTGCAACACCCCGGGCACGATCTATTCCCTGAAGTACTACGTCGACCTGCTGAAGAACGCCCCGCCCGACGTCGGCGTCTACACCCATGAGGAGGCGATCTCCGCCTTCATGGCGGGCAAGACGGCCATGTGGCTCGACGCGACGGCCATCGCTCCCTGGATCCTCGACCCCTCCAAGTCCAAGATATCGGACAAGGTCGCCTTCGCTCCTCCCCCCGCCGGACCGGCCGGAAATTTCGGCGCCCTCGCAGGCTGGAGCCTCGGAATCTCGAGCGATTCGAGCAAGAAGCAGCAGGAAGCCGCCTGGGCCTTCATCGTCTGGATGACGAGCAAGAAGAACGCGAAAGCCTACGTGCTCGGCGGCGGAACCCCCGTTCGCCAGTCGCTGCTGAAGGATCCCGACGTGCTGAAGGTCCACCCCTACCTGCCCGTCATGCTCCAGTCCCTCGTGGCTGCCGACAATCTCGTGAAGACGGGAAGGACATGGATTCCCGCCAACCCCAAGGCCATCAAGGTGCTCGAGGTCGGCGGCGAGTTCGGTTCGCGGGTCCTCGCGGGAGAGCTGACCGCGGAAGACGCGATGAACCAGGCCCAGAAACAGTGCGAAGGGATAATGTCCGAATAGTCCCCGACTAACGACGGAGTTGCCCGGTGCGCCGGGCAACTCCCTTCAGGAGTCTCAATGAAAAAGATCCCGCAACAGTACGTATTCATCCTCCCCGCCATCGTCGTGCTGGTACTCGTCGTCATTTTCCCGACCATCTTTCTGTACTACATCAGCATGACGAACTACGACCTTTCGCTCGGATGGCAGGTCAAGAAATTCGTCTGGTTCGACAACTACCGGTACCTATTTTTCGAGGATCCGCTTTTCTGGAAATCCTTCCTCATCACCGTCATCTTCGTCCTCTCCACGGTGTCGTGCGAGATCGTCCTCGGAATGGTGATCGCCCTCGGCCTGAACAAGCTCCAGAAAGGGCGACGGCTGCTGATGTCTCTCATCATCATCCCGATGGTGTGCACGCCCTCGATCATCGCGTTGATGTGGAAGCTGATGCTCAACACCGAATACGGTGTGGCGAATTTTCTCCTGAACCTCATCAGGATCCCGAACGTGAACTGGCTCAGCGTGAACCTGGCGCTGCCGAGCGTCATCATGATCGACATCTGGGAATGGACGCCCTTCATGGTCCTGATGCTGTTCGCCGCCCTCCAGTCGCTTCCGATGGAGCCCTTCGAGGCCGCGCGCGTCGACGGGGCGAGCAAGATGCAGACCTTCTTCTACATCACCCTTCCCATGATGATGAAGCTCGCCCTCATCGCGGTGACCCTGAGGCTGGTGGATTCGTTCAAGATATTCGACATCATCTACGGGCTCACCCAGGGCGGGCCGGGAAGCGCCACCGAGGTGTTCAGCATGAGGATTTTCAGGATCGGTTTCCAGCATACGAACTGGATCGGCCGGGCCTCGGCCTACGCGGTCGTCATCCTGGTCGTCCTCTCTCCGCTGTTCTCCCGGTTCACGAAACTCGTCAAGGAAAACAGGTAGGGCATCATGGAAATCGAAAGGAATTCCGGTCTGAAACAGACCGTCACGACAATACTCCTCGTCATCTTCACCCTGTTCTGCGTTTTCCCCTTCTTCTGGATGATCCTCACCTCGATCAAGAGCAGGGTCGACGTCATCGACCCGTCAGTCTGGATATTCAAGCCGACGCTGGACAACTACGTCCGGATATTCGAGAAGCGCAACCTGCTCTTCAACATCATGAACAGCCTCATCGTGGTCGGGGGAACGACGGTGATCTCCCTCGTGCTGGGCACCCTGGCCGCCTACGGCTTCGCCCGTTTCCAATTCAAGCGGAAGGAGGACCTCGCGTTCTGGATCCTCTCGCTCAGGATGCTTCCCCCGATGGCGGTCGTCATTTCCTTCTTCGTGCTCGGCCGCCTGCTCCATCTGCTTGATACCCATATCTACCTCGTCATCATCTATCTCAGCTTCAACGTCCCGTTCACGATCTGGATGATGAGGGGTTTCATCGAGGACATCCCGCTCGAAATCGAGGAATCGGCCTGGCTCGACGGCTGCTCCCGGTACCGGGGCTTCTTTTCCGTCGTGTTCCCCCTCATCTCGCCCGGATTGATCGCGACGGCGATTTTCTGCATTATTCAGTCATGGAATGAATTCTCTCTCGCCTTCTTTCTGACGACGTTCAACGCCAAGACGATTCCAACCATCGTGACCGCATTTCTTTCGGTGACGGGAGTCCTGTGGGGGGAAATGGCCGCGGTCGGCATCGTCGCGATCGCGCCGATCATCATCTTCGCCTTCCTCGTTCAGAAGAACCTGGTGCGTGGAATGACCTTCGGAGCGATCAAGGGGTAATTTCGTTTCTGCGTAATTTTCATACTGCGTTCGAACCATGAAAAAAGGTTCGTTGATAGCATAAGGTTAGGAGGATTTTCATGGAAAAGCTAAGGGTCGGCATCATCGGTGCCGGGGTTTGGGGAAAGACCCACGCCTTCCTGTACCGGGAGCATCCCGGAGTCGAAGTCGTCGCCGTCTGCGACATGGACAGGAAAAAGGCCGACGGATTCGCCGCGGAATTCAAGATACCGCACACCTACTACGATTACAACCAGATGATCAAGGAAGCCAAGCTCAACGCGGTATCCATCGTCACGCCGGATTTCGCCCACGCCGACGCGGCCTGCGCATGCGCGAACGCCGGCATCGACCTGCTGATCGAGAAGCCCCTCGCGACCACCTACGAGGACGTCGAGAGGATCGTCGAGGCGGTGAGGAGGAACAAGGTCCGCGTGATGGTCGACCTCCACAACCGGTGGAGCCCGCCCTTCGCCTCGGCCAAGCAGTCCCTCGACGACGGGGAACTCGGGAAGCCGGTCAGCGCCTATATGCGCCTCAACGACCAGATGTGGGTGGCGACGGACATGCTCGC
Source organism: Spirochaetaceae bacterium UBA1318 (assembly GCA_002307015.1). GTDB lineage: Bacteria > Spirochaetota > Spirochaetia > Treponematales > UBA1318 > UBA1318. The sequence goes on along the minus strand of DBTK01000091.1, from coordinate 88,288 downwards.
GTGGGCGGCCAAGTCTTCGATCCTGTGGTTCCTGGGCAGCCACGCGGTGGACACGGTGCGCTGGTTCTTCGGCGACGAGGTCGAGTCGGTCTACGCGGTGTCGAGCAAGGGCGTCCTGAAATCGAAGGGAGTCGATACCGAGGACGTCTTCCAGAGCATCCTCAAGTTCAGGAACGGGGGCATCGCGACCCTGGAGAACGGATGGATCACCCCGAACTCGAGTCCCTGCGTGAACGACATCAAGTTCAACATCACCGGCGACCTCGGGATGATCAACCTCGACCTGAGCAACAGCCAGCTGATCGAGCGCTTCACCGAAAAGAAGAACGACCGTCCCGACGTGCTCGTCCAGCACTTCATCCACGGCAAGGCGCGGGGCTTCGCCTACGAGAGCATCAGGCATTTCATCGACAACCTGGTGACCGGCAAGGAATTCCTCGTCAGCCTCGAGGACGCGGCCAACGTATCCTTCGTCGTACTCGCCATCATGGAATCCGCCAAGACCGGTTTGCCGGTCAAGGTGCGGCACATCGCCCGGGCCTGACGCGGTCCGCTTCGGCCCCGTTTCGGGGTGACGGTAAGCCCGACCCGGCACGCCGGGATCGGGCAATCCTCTCGGCCCCGCGGCACGCCGCGGGGCCTTTTTTTGCCTACCGCCCCCTGGGCGAGTAGAGGTACCTGAAATAATCGAGGTCGGTCGAGAGGGTCTTCGAGAACTTGGGCATCGTCGTCTTGTAGGACTCGGTGGCCCGCCAGAAATCGAAGAACGAGGCGTCCCGGCCGTAGGCGTCGGCGTAGATCCTGGTCGCCTCGGCGTCCGCCTTGCCCTTCAGCTTCTCGGAGGTTTCGTAGGCGCCGGAGAGGATCGACCGCTTTTCGTTGTCCTGCTTGCCGAGCCACTCGGCCTTCTTTCCCTCGCCGTAGCTCCGGAAGGCCTGGGCGATCTGGTTCCTTTCCTTGATCATGCGGTTGTAGACGCTCTCGGTGAGCTCGTCCGAGTACTTGAT
>DBTK01000091.1:86593-87037 GCA_002307015.1 Spirochaetaceae bacterium UBA1318 | reverse complement strand
CGGTGAGCTCGTCCGAGTACTTGATCTGGCGCGGCAGGATGTCGATCAGCTCGATGCCGTACTCGGGCATGAGCTTCCTCGACAGGTCGATCATGTCCTGGGAGAGCTTCTTCCGGCCCTTGTCGATCTCCTCGTAGGAGGCCGCCGTCTGGGTCAGCTGCTGGAGGGCCTCCGATCCCGTCGCGTCGCCGGTCTCGAAGGTTTCCTTCGAGGTCGAGTTCCTGATCTCGTTCGAGTTCCTCACCGCCTCGCGGAGGTAGTTGCTGGAGATGACGGTGCGGACCGCCGAATCGATCACGTCGTCCAGGCGAGCGTAGGCGCTTTCGATGGTGCCGACGGACTCGTAGAACTTGCGCGGATCGGAGATCCGCCAGCGGGCCGTCGTATCCACCCAGATGAACTGATTTTCCTTGGTCGGAATGCGCTGGGGCTCCCCGTCCCAGG
>DBTK01000091.1:86133-86343 GCA_002307015.1 Spirochaetaceae bacterium UBA1318 | reverse complement strand
ATGCGCTGGGGCTCCCCGTCCCAGGACATGATCTTCTTCGGGAAGATGCTCACCTGGTCGATCCCGGGGGTCTTCATCTTGAGGCCGGCGTCCCTCTGGACGTTCACGATCTCGCCGAACCGGGTGACGACGGCCTGCTCCCCCTCCTGCACGATGTAGAACGGCCAGGAGATCGCCGCGGCGATGACGACGCAGACGAGGACGACGATG
>DBTK01000091.1:85687-85884 GCA_002307015.1 Spirochaetaceae bacterium UBA1318 | reverse complement strand
GACGACGCAGACGAGGACGACGATGGTTATCAACAGGGTGCGTTTCATTGTGCGGCTCCTTCCGTGGTGGTTGCCGGGGCTTTCGCGGCCGGGGCAGGGGTCGGGATCGGAGCCTCGGTGGGCTTGCCCGGCGTGTAGGTCGAGCTCGGCATGACGGAGCCGAGCGGCCCCTGCCCGCCGCCGATGGTCTTCAGGGG
>DBTK01000091.1:85154-85441 GCA_002307015.1 Spirochaetaceae bacterium UBA1318 | reverse complement strand
CCCCGCCGCCGATGGTCTTCAGGGGAATGAAATTGCCGAGCTTCCGGTCGATGAGGTCGGTGCCGGTGTCGTCCTGGAAAACCTGCTCGATCATTTCGTAGTAGAGCCTCTGCCTCGTGATCTCGGGGGACTTGCGGTATTCGGCGTAGACCGACTCGAACCGGGCCGTGTCGCCACGGGCCTTGTTGACCCGCTCGGTCGAGTAACCCTGGGCGACCTGGATCTGTTGGGCCGCCTCGCCCTGGGCCTTCGGGATTTCCTTGTTGTAGGATTCCTTGCCTTCGTTG
>DBTK01000091.1:56679-84885 GCA_002307015.1 Spirochaetaceae bacterium UBA1318 | reverse complement strand
TGATGAGGCGGTTCATGTCCTGGATGGATTTGTTGACGTCCTCGAAGGCGTCCTGGACGCCCTTGGGCGGGATGATGTTCTGGAGCTGGACGGCGATGACGTTGATGCCGATGTCGTACTTCCTGAGGGTCTCGTTCATGAGCTCGACACCCTGGGCCTGGATCGCCGTCCTCTCGGGCCCCATGACGTCGAGGATAGTCCGGTCGCCCACGAGCATGTTGATGACGGACTGGGAGATGTCCCTGATGGTCTGGTGGCGGCTGTTCAGGTTGAAGAGCCAGGCCTTGGGATCCTCGATCCGGTACTGGATGATCCACTCGACGTTGACGATGTTCAGGTCGCCCGTGAGCATCGTCGATTCCTCCGGATACTCCTTGGTCGAGTAGGTCGTCGAGATCCCGGGCTTCTCGGTTCGGAAACCGAACTGCTCGGTCTGGACGACCTGGGTCTTGACGTTGTAGTTCTGCTGGATACCGAACGGAAGCTTGTAGTGAAGCCCCGGTCCCGCGAGGCTCGTATACTTGCCGAAGGTCGTCACGACGGCCTGCTCGGTCTGATCGACGATGTAGAAGCTCGTACCCGAAAAAATCAGGACGACGAGGACGACGATGACGGACACAACGAATTTGACCGTCAACCACCCCGGCGTCTTGATCGGCGTGATATTCTTTTCCGCCACTTTTTTCTCCTTATGAAACGGTGTCCCGAGAACGGAACTCCCCACTACAAGTGTACAACGATTCCGGGCTATCGGCGAATCAATTCACAATTTTCTCCTTGCCCCCGTGGCGCGATACATTCCGATAGAATTATCGAGCAAGACGCGGGGACGCCAAGGACAAATAGGAACTACCTGCCGTGGATCGATCGGAGGAGTTCGGGCCAATTTGTGTTTATCATGAGATGGGCGGAGAGCAGAATGGCCGCGATGACACAGGCCGCAATGACGATGACGCGTATTCTCTTCATTGAAGTCTCCTATCGATAGTTCAGGGTTTCCCTGATCGGGGTGGTCGCCGCCCGCAGGCCGGCTCCGAGGCTGGCCAGGACTCCGGCCGGGAGGCTGATGGCGAGCCAGAGAAGGGCCATCGGGAAATCGACGACGAGGGGCAGGGGCATCCGTGCGGAGAGGTTGCCGAGGAAGGTTCCGAGGCCGAATGCCAGGGGCACCGAGAGGATCATGGCCGTCACGGCGCCGAGGACCGTCATCAGGGCCGCCTCGGACATGATGCCGAAAAGGAGGTTCCGCGGAGTTCCGCCGACGCTCCTCAGGATGCCGAATTCCCGCCTCCTCTCCGTCACGGCGAGAGAAAGGAGCGAGGCTATCCCGAGCCAGCCGACGCAGCCGGTGATCGCCCCCAGCACCAGGATTATCCCGATCAAAAGGCCGAAATGCTCGCCGCCGGCCATGACGAACTCGCGATTGTCGATCAGGACCTCCACGGGGATCCTCTCGCGGGAAAGCCACCCTTCGACGCTCCGTTTCGATGCCGACTTGTCGGAAGAGGGGTCAAGAGCGACGAGAAGTTCGGTACGATATTCCGCGTTGAGCGAGAATTCCTCGAGCCGGGCCGAGTCCACGTACACGGCAGCCTGTCCGAGCTCCCGGACGATCCCGGCGAGCCGGAAGCTGCGAGGAACTCCCGCGACGATCAGGGAAAACGAGTCGCCGATCCTGATCAGCGGGAAGCGGAGGGCGGCACTCCGGTTCAGGACCGCCTCGTCGGCCCTGGTGGACCACCTCCCCGCGATCAGGGGAAACGCCACCATCGAGGTCGGTCCCCCGATGCCGAAGGCTCTGAAGCTGCCGTGGGCCTCGTCCGGGTAGGTCGACTCGAGAGGGATTCCCTCTCCGTCCGCCACGGCGACCGATATGGAGTTCCATCGCTCGATGCTTCGAATCCCCCGCGTGGAATTTCGCAATCCTTCGAGGACCCTGTCCCCGGCAAGGCCGATGATCCGAAGCTGGAAATCCATGCGTCGCGATGCGAAGCTCTCCGCGAGAAGGGAATTCCACGAACGGCCCAGGTTGAAGGCCGTCATGAACAGCCCTCCGCCGATCCCGAGCAGCAGCAGGCTCAAGAAGAAGCGCCTTTTTTTCCGCATGACGTTGCGCCAGGCCATGGCGAACGTCGGACTCGCCCGGGTGAGAACGCGGGCCCACCATCCAGTCCTATCGGGAAAGCGGTCGCCCTCCGTGCCCGCGTCAGAAAGCGCCGCGAGGATGGTGATGCGCTGGGCCTTGTTGGCGGGAAAAAGCGCCATCGAGAGGGGAGCCAGCAGGCCAAGGGCGAGGGGAAGGCCCCAGGCCCACCACTGGACCGATGGATCCCGGAGGCTGAAGTTGAGCAGGTCGGCGATCAGGGTGCTTACCCCCTTCGATGCAAGGATCCCCAGGGGAACGGACCAGATCACGGCGCCGAGCCCGAGCAGGAGAACGGGAGCCAGGGTCAGCGCGAGGATCCTGCCCGGCGAGGCCCCCAGGGTCTTCATGACGCCGATCCAGCGCCTCTCCCTGGCGACGAAGGCATTCACCGAGTTCGAAACCAGGAGCGAGCAGAGGAGGATCGTGAGCGCTCCGAAGGCGCCCAGGATGACCAGCAAGGTGGTCAGTATGCCCTGGTGGGGATGGCGATACACCGGCGGTACCTGGACCTCCCTGACCTCGACCCCCCGCTTCCCGAGCTCCAGGGCCAGTTCCCCGGCGTGCGAGCGAGCCTCCTCCCAGGTCAGGCTTTGGTCGAAGCGGACCTTCACCTGGTCGAAGGGCTCGAGGCCCCACTCGAGCGCGGTCCGGGCCTCGATGTAGGCGTAGGCCGTCCTCTCCTGATAGGCGGGGGCGACGCCGGGATCGTGCACGACGGTTTCGGGCATGCAGGACCGCTCGCTCCCGTCGGTCAACCGAAGGCGGATGGGCCGATCGGACCTGAGCGCGAAGGTCGCGAAGGCTGTCCTCTCGAGCGCGATCGCGCCCGGCCTGGGCGGCCAGGGGGTCCCACCCTGGGGAAACACGCGGGCGATCCTGTTGTTCCTCAGATCGGGGACGATGAAGATCAGCATGGGCTGCCACTGGTCCCTGCCGTCGAGGAATCGAACCTGATGGCTCCCTCCCGCGCGGGCATCGACGATCCCCATGGAACCAGAGAGGGAAGCCGCCCACGCGGGATCGACCGGCTTGCCGAGCGCGAGGGTCGCGGTCGCGGGGAAGGTGTCCTCGTAGCTCCTCGCCATCTCGCGCAGCAGGGTTGAGGCCGTTCCGGCGATTCCGGCGAGCACGAAAACGCCGATCCCGACGGCAAGGCCGAGAAGGGCGAGTCGGCCGGCCATCGACTTCAGGTCGCCCCGCATCTTGCCAAAGAAGGCGCTCGTCATCGCGTGCCTCCCTCGTCGTTCTCAAGGCGCCCGTCCTTCAGCCTGATGCGCTGCGTCGCGTAACGGCCATATTCGGACTCATGGGTGATCATGAAAATCGTTTTCCCCTGCCTCGCCAAGCCGGCGAAGATATCCAGGACCCCTTCCGAGGCTTGAGAATCCAGGTTGCCCGTGGGCTCGTCAGCCGCGATCAATGGCGGATCGTTCGCCAGGGCCCTGGCGATGGCGGCGCGCTGCTGCTGGCCGCCTGAGAGTGTGTGCGGCAGTTTGTCCGCCTGATCGGCGATTCCGAATCGTTCCAGAAGCTCGAGGGCCCTGAACCGTCGAGCCTGGGGTCGAAACAACCGGCAGAATTCCATGGGAAGGATGACGTTCTCCGCGACGGTCAGGGTCGGAAGAAGCTGGAAGAACTGGAAGACGACGCCGACGGTTCGGCCCCTCCAGACGGAAAGCCCCTGCTCGTCGAGCGGCCCAAGATCCTGGCCCGCGATCGTGACCTCGCCGGACGTGGGGCGGTCTATCCCGGTAATGATGTTCATGAGCGTCGTCTTGCCGCTTCCGGACTTCCCCGTGATCGCGGCGAAGCTGCCGGATTCGACGGAAAAGCCGACCCCGTCCAGCGCCCTTTGGGCGGAGCCCTCGTACATTTTCGTGATGCCTCGACATTCAATCAAACTCATGAGAACCTCCAGGGCTTAAAAATGCCCTGGATGGGGAACATAATCGTCCCATGCGTTCGGATGAGACCCGATTCCGGTCAATCGCGAAGCGGAAACGCGCCCGAGGGCTACGGAGCCGCCGATTTTCGGAATTGGGAGGGCGTTTGCCCCGTCGCTTTCTTGAAGATGAGGTTGAACGCCGGCTTCGAGTTGAAGCCCGCGTCGAGAGCGAGTGTCAGTATCTTCTCGCCCGAGCGTCCGGGATCGCGGCAAAGGCGCTGAAACTCGATGACTCGATACTGGTTGATCAGGTCGAAGAAGGAAACCTTCAATCCGCGATTCAGGACCGTCGAGAGCTGATGCCGGGAAAGCCCGACCTCCCGGGCCAGATCGTCAAGGCTCAATTCGGGCTCGAGATAGAGCTTTCCCGTTTCTATCCGCTCCCTGACCTTCAAAGCCCGAGGAAGCAGCTCCGGATCGGGGAGGTCGACAACCGCAGGCTCCATTCGGCATCCCCGAGCGGGAGGAGGCCTGCGCCCGAGACTCGTCCAGGAAAGGATGATCGTAAAGCCGGACATCAGCGAGGTGAGGATCGCGCGCTGGGGCACTTCCTCAGGCGCGTGGAGCATGAGAACGGCGAGGAGGGCGTAGAGCGCGAAAAGCGAGCCCATCAGGATGAGCATGGCCCGGAGCCATCCGGGGTCGATCCCCTTCAGGCTGGAAAACTCATCCTGGAGCGCCCTGCGATACCGGTGGATATCGCGGGCGACCGGCAGCAGGAGAAAGCCCGAAGATGCGGCCATGGCCAGCCACATGACGAGGGAGAAAACCGGCATCCGGGTCGGAAGCCGAAGGGAGAAAAACCCCGGCACGGAGCTCGCGAGGATAAAAGCCAGGGGCAGAACGATGTTGATCGCGTCCGGGCCTGAAAGGGTCCGTTTCCCCTGGAGGGCTCGCAGGTGCCACACGATGCCGAGGGGAAGAAGGAACTGCAGCGGCTCGAGGATGAGCGGCCCCTGGGCGGACGCGCGGAAAACGAACAGGCCGTGGACGATATTCGCGGTGCCCAGGAGGATCAGGAAGCTCAGGAGACGATCGGCCTTCGTCCCGTCGCCGGAAAACCGGAAAAGCCTGAGTGCCGAGAAAAGGCCGATCGCGATGCCTGCGAGGGAAACGGCCTTCAGCGCTTCGTTGAAAACGTTCATGGGACCTACCCATCCTCAGGAGGCGATTCGCCCATCCGACCCATGGTCCGCGACTCTCCGCGAGGCTCCCCATTATAGCAGAAATTTCCCGCAACGTTGGCCCATCGGGCGGTTCGGGGTATACTGGAACGATGGTTTCCATCATCAGACGGTTCAACCTGGTCTTCCTCCTGCTCGTCGTCCTGCCGAGCCTCCTCGTGTCGGTCGTGCTTTCCCGGCTTTCCGTTTCGGCCATGTACTCGACGGCCTCGCGCCAGACGGAGTCGGTCATCGACCAGATCGCCCAGAACATCGAGACGGAGACCGACGGGACGATGATCCTCGCCTCGGCCCTGATCCACGACGGCGAGCTCAGGCTCCTCGTGAACCGCTACGCGAGGGCGTCGGGCCCGACGGACCGCATCACCGCGGCGAACGGCATCAACCTGAAGCTGGACAGCTTTTTCACCTACACGAGCCGCATCGGGGCCATCGTGATCTATCCGAAAATGGGGAACCCCTTCACCTACTCCAACTACCCGAACATCAGGTCGCTCGACCGGATCGGCCCCGAGGCCTACCGCGAGGCCGAGCAGAACCCCGGCAGGGTCCAGCTCCTCGATTCCCTCACCGGCGTCGCGGGAAACATCGGGGAGAAGTTCATGCTTTCGGTGGCAGTCTGTCCCCTCGCCGACGATTCCGATTCGGAACTGGCCGCCCTCCTGGTGATGCTGAGAATCCCGTACTTCGACCGGCTCACCTCGGGGTTCGACACCGCGAGCGAGGTCGTCGTCTTCGGCAGGGGCGGCGCCCCCATCCTCTCGAGCTTTTCGGACCCGGCCGCAGCCAAGGCCCTGGCCCCCCTCCTCCCGGCTGAGGAAGGAGAGGCCGAAAACCAGGCCCAGACGCCGACGGACGGATTCAGGCAGATCTCCTTCCGCGGCCGGTCCTGGAACGCGACGACGCGGCGTCTCTCCTCGAGCGGCTGGACCATCGCCTTCCTCGTCGACCGCTCCTCGATCACGGGAAAGATCACCCTCTACAACATCTACCTCGCCGCCGCCCTCCTCATCCTGACCGTCCTCTTCTTCATCTACGCCGAGATCTTCTTTTCCCGCATCGCCAATCCCATCCGGTCCGTCGTCCGGAGCATGAGGCTCGTCGGCGAGGGGGACTATGCGGTTCGGGTTCCCGCCTCCGGGATCGAGGAGCTTACCGAGCTGACCGGGAGCTTCAACCGCATGGTCTCCGAGATCCATCGGCTCACCGGCGAGCGCGAGGAGAAGGAAAGGGAGAGGATGAAGGCCGAGCTCGAGGCCCTGCGCTACCAGATCGATCCCCATTTCGTGGCGAACACCCTCAACTCGATCCGCCTCATGGCCCAGGCAGCCAGGGTTCCCACGATACGGGACATGACCCAGGCCCTGATGAGGCTGCTTTCGGAAAGCTACTCCGGCGGAGACGCCTTCGTCGAGCTCGACCGCGAGATCGACAACGTCCGGAGCTACGTGGCCATCATGAAGGTCCGGTTCGGGGAGCAGTTCGACGTCGTCTACGATGTCGGGGAGGGGGCGGCGGATCTCCTCGTCCTGAGGATGATCCTCCAGCCCATCGTGGAAAACTCCATCCTTCACGGGATAGCCGGCGCCTCGAGGCGGGGCACGATCGGCATCTCCTGCCGCCTCGTCGACGCCGAGGGCAGGACGGACCTTCCCTTCCCGGTCGAGCGCCTCGCGCCGATCCCGGGGAAGCGCCTCGTGATCGAGGTGAGGGACGACGGGATCGGCATGGAACCCGAGAAGCTCGAGTCGGCCCTGGCGGAGCCCGCCGCGAACGATTCGGGCTCTCCTGGTTCTCCCGGCCACCTCCGGAAGATAGGCCTCGTCAACGTCCACCGGAGAATAGCCCTCAACTTCGGGGAACCCTTCGGCCTCTCCATCGAGAGCGAACGGGACAGCCACACCCTGGTCCGCTTCCTCCTTCCCGCGCTGAGGAAGGTCGGTTCGGACGAACCGGGGACGGATCGATGAGGGGGGTCCTCGTCGTCGACGACGAGCCCTTCGTCAGGCTCTCCATCGCGAGCCTCCGCGACTGGGAATCGGACGGCTTCGACTTCCGCCACGAGGCCTCGAATGGCAGGGAGGCGCTCGACCTGATCCGCTCGAGTTCCGAAATCGATATCGTCCTGCTCGACCTGTCGATGCCGGTGATGAACGGCATCGAGTTCCTCGAACGGCTTCCCGCCGAGCTCTCGGGCTCTCGCCAGCCGGCCGTCATCGTCCTCTCCGCCTACGACGACTTCCACCTGGTGAGGAAGGCCTTCACCCTCGGCGCGAGGGATTACCTCCTGAAGTCCGAGATGGACGGCGACTCCCTCCTCGCCCTGCTGAAAAAGGCGGACGAGGCGATCGGCGATTCGCGGGAGAGGAGCGCTGCCGTCATCGAACGACGCCACATCGATTTCCTCAAGTCCCAGTTCTTGCGCGACCTTCTCGCCGGCCAGTGCCCGGAGGACTCAGCCGAGCTCTTCGCCGGATTGGGCATCGACCTCGACCCTCCCTTTTTCGTCTGCTGCTTCCGCGTGGAGGATTTCCAGGCCGTCGCCGCCCGGTACGCGGGAGAGGGGATCGCGAGCTTCTCGGCAATGCTCGAACGCTCCCTCGCCCAGATCCTGGCGAAGCGGGGAAGCGGCGAGGTCCTGGTCGTCAAGCCGGACGAGGCGGTCGCGTTCTTCAATTCGGGAGAGAGCCGCGAGGCCGGGGATTTCTGCGTCGACGCGAGGGAGTACCTGGAGCGCTACCTTTCGGTCCGCTGCTCGTTCTCCATCGGCCCGGTCTGCCGGACCTCGGGCGAGGTGCCCGGGGCCTACTCGACGGCCATCGCCCAGCGGACGGTCGAATCCAGGATAGTCGTGCAGGCGAAGCGCTTCATCCGCGAGAAATTCCAGGATCCCGAGCTCTCCCTGGAGGAGGTGAGCGAGCGGGTGGGTGTCTCCAAGAACCACCTGAGCTGGGAGTTCTCGCGGGAAACGGGACGGACCTTCACCGAATACCTCGCCGGGCTCCGGATCGAGGAGGCGAAGCGCCTCCTTTCCGAGACAAACCTCAAGGTCTACGAGGTCGGCGAGACGGTCGGCTATCCGAACGTCGAGCACTTCAGCCGGCTGTTCAAGAAGCTCACCGGCACGAGCCCCGGCGCGTGGAAAAGCAGATCGTCGTAAAATCCGTCATGACATCGGAAAAACCATCATTCACGGCCACCCCGATGAGTGACATACTCGCATCCATATCGAATTCCTCAAAGGAGAAATCATGAAACGTATCGCCGCTCTTCTCGTCGCGACCCTGTGTCTCGCGACCGGAATTTACGCACAGGCGAAGGTCACCCTCAAGATGGGCGACAACCTCCCCGACCGCACCAGCACCTGGGGCGCCGTCGTCGAGCAGATCAACACCGAGTTCAAGGCAGCCAACCCCGGGACCGAGATCGTCACAGAAAGCTACCCCGACCAGCCCTACCAGCAGAAGATCAAGATCTACGCGACGGCGAAGCAGCTTCCCGACGTGTTCAAGTACTGGAGCTTCACCTCGCTGCTGAAGCCCCTCGTGGACGGCAAGTTCGTCGTTCCGCTCAACATGGCCGACTTCAAGAAATACGGCTACATCCCCGGCGCCCTGGAGAGCAACGTCTACGGCGGCAAGCTCTACGGCATCCCGGTATCGGCCGACATGTGGGTCGTCTACTACAACAAGAAGCTGTTCGCCGACGCCGGCGTCACCAAGCTCCCGACCACGATCGACGAGCTCAAGGCCCTCGCCCCGGCCTTCACCGCCAAGGGGATCATCCCCATGGTGACAGATGGCAAGGACGCCTGGCCCCTCTCCATCACCTTCGACCAGCTCGCCTGGCGTATTTCCGGCGACCAGACCCTCCCGCAGAAGGCCCTCGACCGCAAGATCAAGTTCACCGACCCCGTCTTCGTCCAGGCGGCCAAGGAGCTCCAGGACCTGACCACCAAGGCCGGACTCTTCCAGGACGACCTGATGGTCTCCGACTACGGCGCCTCCCGCAACCTCTTCGGCCAGGGCAAGGCCGCCATGTACCTCATGGGATCGTGGGAACTCGGCCTCGGTTCCGACGCGAACTTCTCCGACGAGTTCCGCGCCAACGTCGACGCCTTCAAGTTCCCGATCCTCAAGAACGGCAAGGGCAAGACCGACGACCTCTTCGCCTGGTACGGCGGAAACTACGTCGTGAGCGCCTCCAGCAAGAGCAAGGACCTCGGGGTGAAGTACCTCCAGTTCTACGCCCAGCGCTTCCCGACCCTCGCGTGGGCATCCCAGGCCTGCTTCCCGGCCCAGAAGGTCGAGCCCAGGTCGAGCGATACCCCGGTGGCGAAGAGCCTCCTGAAGATCGCCGCCGACGCCAAGGCGACCTCCGGAACGGCGTGCCTGGACCTCTCGACGCCCCAGTTCAAGGACGACAACCAGAACGCCATCCGCGAACTCTGCTCCGGACTCATCACCCCCGAGGACTTCTGCCAGAAGCTCGACGCCTCCGCGGAGAAGGCCTCGAAGCAGAAATAACCCGAGACTCCATTTGACGGCCCGAGTTCCCGCTCCGCGGGGCGCGGGGCTGTCGAAACAATTCTGTGGGGCTGCCCGATTGGGCAGCCCTCATTTATCTACGAGGATGGTGGCATGAACAGGCTTTTCGGAAACAGGACGGCTATCGCCTTCCTCGTCCTTCCCGGCGTCGCGATCATGGTCTTCGCCCTGATCGTCCCGATCGGGTTCAGCTTCTATTTCAGCCTCACGGATTGGGCCGGCTTCGGCGCCTTCAATCCCGTCGGGGCGGCCAATTACAAGGAAATCCTCACCGCCGACCCGGTGTTCTGGCGGTCACTCGTGAACGCCCTGATCCTGATGGCCGTGACGATCTTCATACAGAATCCCGTGGCCTTCGCCCTCGCGGCCCTCCTCGCCCACATCTCGCAGAAAGCCTCCCAGATCTTCCGCTCGATCTTCTTCGTGCCGGCCGTGCTTTCGGTCGTCGTCATCACGAAGCTTTGGGTCAACATCTTCAATCCGACCTACGGAATACTCAACAAGCTCCTCCGCCTCGCCGGACTGAAAAGCCTGGCCGTGTCCTGGCTCTCGAACCCGCACACGGCCCTCGGCTCCGTCATCTGGATCATCATCTGGCAGGGCTTCGGCTGGGCCCTGCTTTTCTACTACACCGGACTCATGACCGTTCCCAAGGAAATCGAGGAGGCCGCCGTCGTCGACGGGGCCAGCTGGCCCCAGACCTACACCCGGATCATCCTGCCCTACATGTTCCCGGTCATCTCCTCGGTCATCGTCATCGACGTCATCTCGAGCCTCAAGCAGATGGAGATGATCTACCTCTCCACCGACGGCGGGCCGGGTCAGCTGACCCAGTTCATCGCGGTCTACCTCTACCAGAAGGCCTTCGTCGCGAGCCAGTACGGCTACGGCAACGCCCTCTCGATCCTGTTCGTCGTCGTGGCGGTGGGGATCACGGTGCTGGTCCAGCGGCTCTTCCGGAGCGAGGGGGAAATCCAATGAACGCCCTGACGAAAACCCCGCTGTTCGACCGCTCGGCCGGAAAACGATTCGGCAAATTCGCCCTCTACGCCTTCCTCGTCGTCTTCGCCATCCTCCAGGTCTTCCCCCTGCTCTGGGTCTTCGACTACTCGATCCAGAAGACGGGCGACCTCTTCGGGCCGGAGCTCATCAAGCTGCCGCTGGTCCCGGTCTGGCACAACTACGCCAGGGCCTGGGTGGACGGGAAGATCCTCCGGTATTTCATCAACAGCTCGATCGTCGTCGTCAGCTCGGTGCTGATCTCGACCGTCGTCTCCTTCTGCCTCGCCTACGCGACGACGAGGATGGTCTGGAAGCTCAGGACCCTGGCCGCAGGCTTCATAGGCCTGGGCATGGTGATCCCGATCCATACGACCCTCCTGCCGAACTTCATCTGGTTCAACGTCTTCGGCCTGATCAACACCCACGTCGGCCTCATCATCCCCTACATCGCCTTCACCCTCTCGTTCAACACCCTCCTCTTCGCCGGCCAGCTCAAGACCCTGCCCCGGTCGATGGAGGAGTCGGCCTTCCTCGACGGGGCGAGGTACCCGAAGATACTCGCGAGCGTCATCGCCCCCATGGCGGCGCCCGCCATCGTCACGGTCCTCGTGATGACCTTCCTCACGAACTGGAACGAGTTCATCATGGCGAACACCTACCTCTCGACCGACGACCTGAGGACCCTGCCCTTCTCGATCATCAGGTTCCAGGGCCAGTACAGCTCGGACTACGCGGTGCAGTTCGCCTGCATGACCCTGGTAGCCCTGCCCCCCCTTGTCTTGTACTTTTTCTTCAGCCGATGGATCATGTCGGGCGCCACGGCAGGCGCCGTAAAGGGGTAAGCATGAACGACACGAATTTTTTGAGTTTTCCGAAGGATTTCGCCTGGGGCGCCGCGACGGCGGCCTACCAGGTCGAGGGCGCGAAGGACGAGGACGGAAAGGGCGAGTCGATCTGGGACCGCTTCGCCTCGAACCCCGCCCGCATCGAGGATCACCGGGACGGTTCGGTCGCCTGCGACCACTACCACCGCTACCGCGAGGACTTCGCCCTCGCCCGCGATCTCGGGATCAGCCACTACCGCTTCTCGCTTTCCTGGCCACGCATCGTTCCGAAGGGAACCGGGGCGGTCAACGAGAAGGGCCTCGATTTCTACGACCGCCTCATCGACTCGATGCTCGAGAACGGCATCAGGCCCTACGCGACCCTCTACCACTGGGACCTGCCCCAGGCCCTCCAGGCCTCGGGCGGCTGGGCGAACCGCGCCACGGTCGACGCCTACGCCCGCTACGCCGACATCGCGACCAAGCGCTACGGCGACCGGGTGAAGGATTGGATGACCCACAACGAGCCCTGGGTCGTCGCTTTCTGCGGGAACCTCTTCGGCGCCCACGCGCCGGGGAACAAGGATCTCAAGACCGCCCTCGCCTGCGCCCACGGCATCCTCCTCTCGCACGGAAGGGCCGTGCCCGTGATCAGGGCGAACGTAAAGGGCGCCAGGGTCGGCATCGTCCACAACCTCGAGTGGGTGGAACCGGCGACCTCCCGCACCGAGGACGTCGCCGCGGCGATGCGCCACGACGGAGCCTTCAACCGCTGGTTCCTGGACGCGACCTTCCGCGGCTCCTACCCCGGCGACATGCTCGCCTGGTACGGTCCGGATGCGCCCGAGGTCAGGCCCGGCGACATGGAGGCGATCGCCGCCCCGATCGACTTCCTCGGGGTCAACTACTACACGAGGCGGGTCATCGCCCACGATCCGGCGGGAAGGACGACCGAAGGGAGGGGCTTCATCGCCGCCAAGCAGATCTACCGGCCCTTCATCCCCCGCGCCCATTTCGACGAATGGGAGATCAACCCCGAGGGACTCTTCAAGACCCTCGTCAGGGTTCATGACGAGTACGGCGCCCCCGCGATGATCGTCACCGAAAACGGCACCTCCCTCCCCGACCTTCCGGGCCCTGACGGGGCCGTGCACGATCCGGTGCGCACCCGCTACATCGCCCGCCACACCGCCGCCGTGCGCGAGGCCATCAGGGAGGGCGTCGACGTCAGGGGCTACTTCGTCTGGTCGCTGATGGACAACTTCGAGTGGGGCTTCGGCTTCACCAAGCGCTTCGGCATCGTCCATGTCGACTACGACACCCAGAAGCGGACGGTCAAGGATTCCGGCGCCTGGTACGCGAAGGCCGCGAAGGCGAACGGGTTCCCCGTCTCCGACGCGAACGGCTTCTCGTTTCCGGATTGATGATGGTGTCATGAAGCTTAGGGAGGGGCCCGCATCGAAGGCGTTTTCAGCGGGCTGAACCGGGAAAGCGCCTGATGGAAGGTCCCTTAGCGTTGATTTAAAAATGAGCCGCCGTCCGGGAAACCGAACGGCGGCCTTTTTTGGTGTTATGAAGCTTAGGTACGGACCCGGCAAGTTCCGACCCCGTGTCGAACGGAGTAGAACAGGCCGGGTTCGGGCGTCCTTCCTTACTGTCCGACGGCCATCGCGGCGACGTCCTCCTCGGCCGTCGTCGTGCCCTTCAGCCCGAAGGTGTCGATGATGAGCTTGCCGACGTTCGGCGAGAGGAATCCGGGCAGGGTCGGCCCGAGCCTGATGTTCCTGAACCCGAGGGAGAGCAGGGCGAGGAGGACGGCGACGGCCTTCTGTTCGTACCAGGCGATGTCGAACGAGATCGGCAGATCGTTGACGTCCTTGGCGGCGAAGATCTCCTTGAGCTTGAGGGCCGTCACGGCGAGGGAGTAGGAATCGTTGCACTGGCCGGCGTCGAGGACCCGCGGGATTCCGTCGATGTCGCCGAGGCCCAGCTTGTTGTAACGGTACTTGGCGCAGCCCGCGGTGAGGATGACGGCGCTTTTCGGCAAGGCCTTTGCCACGTCGGTGAAATACTCGCGGCTCTTCATCCTGCCGTCGCAGCCGGCCATGACGACGAAGCGCGTGATCTTTCCGGCCTTGACCGCGGCGACGATCTTGTCGGCGAGGGCCTCGACCTGGGCGTGGGCGAATCCGCCGACGATCTCCCCCGTCTCGAGCTCGGTCGGTGCCGGCAATTTCTTCGCCAGCTCGATGATCGCATGAAAATCCTTCTTTCCGCCTTCCTGTCTGTCTGCGATGTGGGCGACACCCGGATAACCGGCCATCCCCGTGGTGAAGATGCGGTTCTTGTAGCCGTCCTTGACCGGGACGATGCAGTTCGTGGTCATCAGGATCGCACCGTTGAAGCTGTCGAATTCCTTGTCCTGGTGCCACCACGACCCGCCGTAGTTGCCCGCGAAATGGGGATAGTTCTTGAAGGCGGGATAGTAGTGGGCGGGGAGCATCTCAGAGTGGGTGTAGACGTCGACCCCGGTTCCGGCGGTCTGCTCGAGCAGGTCGGAAAGGTCGCGCAGGTCGTGGCCCGAGATCAGGATGCCGGGGTTCTTCCGGACGCCGATGTCGACCTTCGTGATCCCGGGAACCCCGTAGGCTGCGGTGTTCGCGGCGTCGAGGAGGGCCATCGTCTGGACGGCCACGCCGCCGGTCTTGAGGACGAGGGCGACGAGTTCGTCCTTGCTCCGCCCTTCTGCCACGGCCGCGAGGGCCTCGAAAAAGAACGAGAGGACGGCGGGGTCGGTCTTGCCGAGGACCGCGGCGTGTTCGGCGTAGGCGGCGATCCCCTTGAGGCCGAAGATGACGAGGCCCGTGAGCGAGCGGATATCCTCGTCCTTGATCGCGAGATAGCCGACTTCCGCGGCCTTCGAACCGAGGTCGGAGTCCGATGAGGGGGGCACCCAGGTCGCGCAGCCCGGGGCCTTCGCCTTCGCCGCACCTGGTTTCCTTCCCACCTCGTCGCGCAGAGCCACCCCTTCCCGGATCAGCGCGACGATGCGGGCCTCGTCGAAATTCGCGTTGGTGATCGTCGCGAACAGCCCCTTCGCGATGAACACGCCGTATCGAGCCTCGAGTTTGTCCGCGATCGGGGCGCCGGTCCAGGCGAGCCCCTCGAGGGCATAGAGCAGGAGATCCTGCAGGTTCGATGTGGTATCCAGTTTGCCGCAGACCCCGCGGATCGTGCAGCCCGAATTTTTCGCCGTTTCCTGGCACTGGTAACAGAACATGCCCATGTTCACCTCCGAAATAGAATCGATCTGCCATAATTATAGGTCCGACGATCGAATAACGCGGTATCATAGGATACGGAATGGCGCGAATTACCCGTCCGATCTATACTTCGATACATGGGGGTATCGGGATGAGCGGAGAGGCCATACTGTTCGTGGACGACGAGGCGAGCATCCTGAATGCGATCAGGAGGGAGCTTCGGGATTGGGCTCAGGCCCACGGCAGCGAGCTCCTGTTCGCAGGCGGTCCCGAGGAGGCGCTCGAGACGATCGAAGCGCATAAGGAGATCGTTCTCGTCGTGAGCGATCTTCGGATGCCGGTCATGACGGGAGCCGACCTGCTGCTCAAGGTGCGTTCCCGCTGGCCCAAGATCATGTCCATCCTGCTCACCGGATTCTCCGAGACCGACGAGATCATGAAGGCTATCAAGGCCGGGGTTTTTTCCTTCATCCTGAAGCCCTGGGATCCCGGATACCTCAGGGCCGAGATCGAGAAGGCCCTCTTCGTCTACGCCATCCGCAGCGAGAACGAGCACTACCTCTCGACCCTTCAGGAGGAGCTCTACTGGGCGGGCGAGCTGCAGCGCCGGCTCCTGAAGATCGAGGTTCCGGAATCGGCCCTCGTGACCTTCCTGCTCGAAAACGAACCGGTCCCGAATCTCTATTGCGGGGGCGACTACTACGACATCCTCCCGATAGGCGACGAGAAATGGCTGATCCTGATCGGCGACGTCGCCGGCCACGGACTCAAGGCAGCCCTTTTCACCGAGATGCTCAAGTCCATCATCAATCCCGACTACGTGAAGCCCCGGACGGGCGAGCCACTATCCCCCGCCGACTTCCTTTCCTGGCTCAACGGGCGCATCTCCGTCGAGCTCGAACGTGTCTCCGACCTGTTCATAACCTTCTGCGCCGTCGTCATCGACCTGAGGGAACTGAAGCTCACCGTGGCGAACGCGGGACACATGCCGCCCTACCTGATACGGAACGGCGCGATATCCCGGATCACCGTCCCGGGTCCGGCTCTCGGAGCCTTTCCGGACGTCACATACACGAATGTCGAAAAGGTGCTCGAGAAGGGCGACCTTCTCTGCCTGTACACCGACGGCCTTCTCGAGATCGGGCAGCCCGGGAAGATGCCTGAACGTGAAATCCTCGAGAAGGCATTGGCCGAAACAGGCTTTTCCCAATATTATGCAGAGTCCGTCTTCGCCGCCATGCGCCGTGCCGCGGGAGTCGAAAAATTCAACGACGATCTGACCTTGATCGCAGCGTACGTTCGCTAGCACCGTGTTGAAAAGCCAATCGAGGCTTTTTCAACATTTTTTAGATCCGAGGGGGATGAAATGCCGATTTCGTTTGAGGTTTTCGAGCGCGTCAATTACCCGGAATCATGCGTCCATTCGGAATGCCGTTTCGACGAAACCGAGGGGCGCCTCGTCATCTCGATTTCCGGACAGCTCGACGAATGGTGCTCCAAGGTCCTGACCGGGGGCATGCTCGAGGTGCTCGAGGACGGCCGCGGACTGCTCCGCACCGTCGTCATAGACCTCGGCGGCCTCACTTACATCTCCTCATCGGGGGTCGGGGCGCTCTCGGCCATGATGCTCGCCTCCCGCGACCGGGGCGTGCCTCTGTTCCTGACCCGTGTCGACAACCGAATCAAGGCGGTCTTCACCCTCCTCGGCCTCTGGGAGTATTTCGAGGTGCTGCCGGATCTGGAGCCCGACCGGCGTCCTGACCGCTGATCTCGCGGGGCGAAAAACCCAATCGGCTTCCACCCCCCGCTAATCCCGCGCGCCTATCCGGTTCCCCGACTCGTATCGCTTCAGCCCCGCCCTGAAAATCCCCGCCGCGAGAAAGGCGTAGGCGAGGGAAACCGCGAGCACGAGGGCGGCGAGGCCCGGACTCCACGACCTGAACACCCTGAGCGGAAGGAAGACGATGAAACCCGAGGGGACGAGGGAGTAGAACACCCATCTCATCCCGGACGGGAAGATGCCCTCCGGATAGAGGCTGAAGGAAAGGATGAACTCCGTCGCGGCCCCGGTGATCCCGGCGCTCGAACCGAGGAAAAACGAAAGGCTTTCCGAGATGACGAAAACCCCGGTGAACACGAGGGCCCCGGAGACGACGAAAAGCGCGAACATGATCCAGTGCGGAGGATCGAATCCCAGGAAGGCGAGCACGACGAAGCCGTAGGCGAAATCCCCCCAGGCCGAGACGATCGTCTTGGAGGTGAGGGCGTTGACGAGGACATCCTTCGGCTGCAGGAGGTAGACGTCGAGGTCGCCCTGCCTGACGAGCTCGGAAAGCTGACGGGCGTTTCCGAACAGGACGTTCGACAGGCCGAAGGCCGAGGACGAGAGGGCCCAGAGAAACATGACGTCCTGGAAGCGGTAGCCGCCGAGGGCTCCGGTCTTCGCGAAGAGGAAGGACCAGAACACCACGAAGGCGGCGTTGTTGATCATCATCCCGAACACCTGGATCAGGAAGTTGGTCCGATACTCCATCGCAGAGCGGAGATTCGCCCTGAAGGATGCGGCGAAAAACCGCGCGTAGGCACGGAGAAGGGCCTGAGCGTTTTCCCGTTTCATGTCAGCCTCCATGGATGGTCGTCTTCCGGACGCCGCGGGAAAAGATCGCGGCAGCCAGGAGACCGACCGCGACGGTCCAGGCGACCTGGCCCCCGACGAGGGCCCAGGCGCGCCCCGGCTCCCAGGCGACGGCGATCCGGGCGGGCACGTAGGTGACGTAGGGAAAGGGCGTGAAGAGCGTCGCCCTCATGAGGGGAAGGGGCAGGAACTCGAGGGGCATCAGGGTCCCGAGGACGAGGGATATCTTCGAGTAGATCCAGTAGAAGGCCGAGTTCTCCTCCAGCCAGAAGGCCGTCATCGCCAGGCATGCCTGGATCAGGTACTGGAGGCTCGCGGCGAGGAGAAAGGAGAGGACGAAGACCGGGAGCTGGGCCGCCGAGAACCGCAGTGGCCCCGCCATGGCGGTGCCGATCAGGCCGCCGATCGCGGCGAAGGGAACCCACTGGGTCAGGGCGAGGCCCATTTTCTGGGCGTACTGGTAGGCGAGGAAGCCGTAGGGACGGCCGAGCGAATAGGCGACCTGGCCGTCCCTGATCTCGCGTGCGAAGCTCCAGAAGTGGTTCCCGGAGGAGAAGACGACGAGCTCGGCCACGATGAAGTACCAGGTCGCCATGCTCCGGTCGTAGCCGACGATCTCGGCGCGGCCCGAGTAGGCGGCGATCCAGATCCGGGAAAAGACGAACACGAAAAGCCCGTAGGTGATGACGAGGCCGAGGAAATCCCCCGGGTAGGCCCAG
The DNA here is from genome assembly GCA_002307015.1 of Spirochaetaceae bacterium UBA1318. Lineage (GTDB taxonomy): Bacteria > Spirochaetota > Spirochaetia > Treponematales > UBA1318 > UBA1318. The sequence goes on along the minus strand of DBTK01000091.1, from coordinate 66,620 downwards.
CGGTTCCGGATGGCGACTTCCGCCGAGGAGCCGTACTTTCGCCGTTTAGCGGTTAACCAGTTCATCGGCTTCCTCCTTGCTCCCGGTCCGGTAGAGGTCGGCGATCAGGTTCTCGAGGGGCTCGTCCTCCACGGTGAGGTCGGCGACCGGCCCCAGGTTCACGAGGCGCCTGATGAGGTTCTGGAGGTCCCCCGCGCCCGAATCGACGAAGAACTTGGCGGCGTCCGGGGTCCGCTTCTCGGCCTCGAGTCCGGGGATGTCGATCGCCGTGGGGCTTTCGTACCGAACCCCGACGATCTTCCTCTGGCCGGCCCGGCGCTTGAGCGATTTGACGCTCTCGTCGAGGAGGATGGTTCCGTGGTGGATCAGGATGGCCCGGCGGCAGAGCTTTTCCACGTCGCCCACGTCGTGGCTCGTCAGGAAGATGGTGACCTTTCCCTCGCGGTTCCACTCGTCGAGGAGGGCGCGGATCTCCTGCTTCACGACGACGTCGAGGCCGATGGTCGGCTCGTCCAGGAAAAGGAGGCGGGGCCGGTGGAGGAGGCTCGCCGCGATCTCGCAGCGTATCCTCTGGCCCAGGGAGAGCTTTCTCACCGGGATGTCCATGAGGTCGGCGAGGCCGAAGCGTTCGACGAGTTCCCCCGTCCGCTTCGCCAGCTCCCTCGGCTCTATCTCGTAGATGGCGCCGAGGAGGCGGAAGCTGTCCCTGGGCGGCAGATGGTACCAGAGCTGGGACTTCTGGCCGAATACCGAGCCGATCAGGAAGCCGAGCCGCTTCCGGTCCCGCTGGGGGTCGAAGCCGAGGACGTCGATGGTTCCGGAGGAGGGATAGAGAATCCCCGTCATCATCTTGATGGTCGTCGACTTGCCGGCGCCGTTCGGCCCCAGAAAGGCGACGGACTCGCCCTCCTCGACCGTGAGGTCGATGCCCTTCACCGCCTCGACGAGGCGGATCTCGGGCCGGAGGAGGGAACGGAGCGAAAAAGCACCCCTGGTTCCGACGCGGACGGAGAATGATTTGGCGAGGTTACGGGTACGGATGACCGTCATGGGGGCCTCGAAACGAAGAAGGAGGTCGAGACTCCTTCCGCGGGCTTTTTTCCCATGGGTGTGACGGCGCCACGCGCCGCTTGCGCCGCTCGGACCATGCAACGATAGCCGGCGACGCGGGCCGTCGTTGACTACCATCAGGAACCCTAGGCGCACTCTCGAGGTACCCTAGGTATAATTCGTATCGGGAACAGGGTCAAGCATGGAAAGCTTTTCTTGCATTCTGCCGACAATTCCTCATACTGGTATACGGAGGTAACCCATGGACAGCGTTCTCCTCGCACGGATGCAATTCGGCATGACGATCGGTTTCCATTTCCTGTTCCCGCCGATATCGATCGGCCTCGCTTGGTTTCTGGTCTGGCTCGAACGGCGGGCATGGAAGATTGGCGACGCCGATTCGGTGGCCTTCAATCGTTTCTTCGGCAAACTCTTCGCGATCCTGTACATCGTCGGCCTCGCGAGCGGCATCGTGATGACTCTGCAGTTCGGCACGAACTGGGGCAGGTTCGCGACCTTTGCGAACGGCATTTTCGGGCCCATCCTCGTCATCGAGGTTCTGTTCGCCTTCTTCCTCGAGTCGATATTCTTCGGCATCTGGATGTTCGGGCGCGGCAGGATATCGCCCGCCCTAAGCTTCTGGTCGATCTTTCTCGTGGCCTTCGGCGCGACGGTTTCTGCATTCTGGATCGTGGCAGCCGATTCCTGGATGCAGACCCCGGCCGGCTACGCGATCGTCGGCGGCCGGGCCGTCCTCACCGATTTCTGGCAGGCCGTGCTCAACCACTCGTCGGTCTCCCGCTTTCTCCACGTCATGATGTCGGCGGCCTCGATCACGGGTTTCTTCATCGCCGGGATGAGCGCCTACCTCGTCCTCTCGAAAAAGGGCCTCGCGTTCGCGAGGAAGACCCTCGCCGTCGGCGTCGTGCTGGGGATTCTCGCCAGCCTCGGCTCGATCGGGACGGGAGTTTCCGAGGCCGTGAGGCTCGGTTCCCAGCAGGTCGAGAAGGTGGCCGTCTTCCGCGGGATCGAGGACGGCAAGGCCGTGACCGCAGCCTTGCCGGCGGCTTCGACCGCAGCACCTTCGTCCTCGACGAACGCCGCTGACCCCGACGACAAGAAAGACGCAGACGCGACGGCCGCCGCATCGGCTCCGGCGGCGGGGGCTGAGCTTCCCCCCGTAGAGCTCACCAGGGGCGCCTTCAGGGTCATGATGGGCATCGGCGTCCTCGCCCTCGTCTTCATGCTCGTCGTCCTCGTCTTCCTCGTCCTGAAACGCCTTCCCGAGACCCCCTTCCTGCTCCGATGCCTCATGTGGGCCATCCCCTTCCCCATCATCGCGACGGAGCTCGGCTGGGTGGCCGCCGAGGTCGGCAGGCAGCCCTGGATCGTCTACAAATTGATGTACACGATAGACGCCGTATCCGTCTCGGTTTCGGGCGGGATGATCGTGTTCTCCCTCATCCTGATCGGGCTCGTCTACGTCCTTTTCCTGGGGATCACCCTCGGAATGATAGTCCACGAGGCGAAATCGTCCTTCGGCGGGAATTCCGCCGAAGCAGGAGGAAGCAGATGACAGTACTTTCGATACTCTGGTTCGTTCTCGCCGCCGTGCTTTTCGCGGTCTACGCGGTCGCCGACGGCTTCGACCTCGGGGCGGGCATGACCTACGCCTTCATGAAAACGGACGAGGGCCGGGGAAAAATCCTCGCCGCGATCTCCCCGATCTGGAACGGCAACGAGGTCTGGCTCCTCGCGGCGATCGGTTCCCTCCTCGCCGCCTTTCCGCCCGTCTACGCCGCCCTCCTGTCGTCGATGTACGTTCCGGTGATGCTCGTCCTCGTCGCGCTGATCTTCAGGGCGACCGGGATAGAGCTCAGGGGCAAGGCGAAATCCCCTGCCCTGGGGAAATTTTTCGACGTTACCATAGCCGTCGGAAGCTTCATCCCGGCATGGGCGATAGGACTCGTCGCCGGGAACGTTCTCATCGGCTTTCCGCTGGAGCCGGAGGGAGTCATGAAGGGGAACTTCCTCGCCTTCCTCAACCCCTTCGCCCTCCTCGCGAGCCTCGCGTCCCTGGCGGCCTTCGGCCTCCACGGCCTCCTCTTCCTCGCCATGAAGAGCGACAATTCCTTCAGGGAAAACCTCGTCCGCAACGCCCGACGGCTCTTCCTCGCCGTCGCGGTGACGATCATCGCCGGGGGCGCCGTCTCGCCGGCTGCTCTCGCCGGCCGGTTCGCCTCGTCGAAGGCCCTGCCGTTCTTCTGGGTTTTCGCCTGCCTCGCCATCATCGGCTACGTCGGCGTGTGGATCTACCTGAAAGCGACACGGTACGGCCTCGCCTTCGCGTCCTCGGGCGTCGCCATCGCCTCGCTCTGCGGGGCGGCCGCGGCACTCCTCTACCCCGCGCTCCTCCCCTCGAGCCTCGCCGCGGCGAACGACCTCACGGTCGCGAATTCCGCATCGAGCGATTCGAGCCTCCTGGTGATGCTCGTCGTGACGCTGATCGCCCTGCCCCTCATCGCGGTCTACACCTTCGTGGCCTACCGGTCGTTCAGGGGCAAGACGGTCGTGGGCAAGGAAGGTTCCGGATACTGAAGGCCGCACGAGCGGTAGGGGTTGCCGGCAAGAGGAACCTTCCGGCAACCCGTCAGGGATAGTACTTGAACATGTTCCCGATGTCCGGAACGTGGGGCCTCAGCCTGGCCGACACCGAATCGATGAGCTCGAGGTCCTTCCGTGCCGGCTTCCCGTCGAAGACGCCGATGTTTTCCCTGAGCTGATCGACCGTTCTCGCCCCGGCGAGGACGAGGTCGACGCCGACGAGGTCGGTGAGCCACCTCAGGGCGAGGGAGCTCAAGGGAAACCCGGCCCCCTCGGCGACGGCCTTCATCTCCTCGACGGCCTCATACACGTGGGGCCAGACCTCGCCGTCGTAGAAAACCGTTTCGGGCCTCGGGTCGCCGGGCTCGAACCGGGGCGTCCTGGAAAACTTGCCGGTAAGCAGGCCCTGGGCGAGGGAACTGTAGGTCACGATCGATATCCCCGCCTTCCTGCAGTAGGGAAGGACGTCGTCCTCGGGCCATCGCCACAGGAGGTTGTAGCCGACCTGGTAGGCGTCGACCGTCCCCACCTCGCGAACGGCGTCGAGGTCGCTCACGGAGAAGTTGCTGACGCCGATATGCCGGATCCTCCCCCTCGCGCGTTCGCCCTCGAGGGCCTCCATCATCGGGCGGGGATCCATGCCGGTCTTCGGCCAGTGGACGTAGAAGAGATCGATCGATTCCCGCCCGAGGCGGGAGAGGCAGGCCTCGAGCCCCTTCACGGCGGAGGAGGGATCCGTCATCTGGATCTTCGAGGCGATGAAGGCCTCGGGCCTCCCGGCGAGGGCTTTGCCGAGGATCTCCTCTGACCTGCCCCTGCCGTAGTCGAAGGCGGTGTCGAAGTGCCTGACGCCCGCATCGTAGGCCGTTCCCACGACCTCGAGCGCCGTCTTCTCCCCGTCGGAGCCCGGCGGGGCGTTCCCGAAGAGCCAGCAGCCCAGCCCGAGCTTCGGGAGGGGCCCGATCAGCGTGCCGAGAGCCATCCGAATCCTCCCCTGATGACGGCCCGGTGGGCCTCGTTGGCGAGCACCGCGGGGTTGTGCCCCACGGTGTAGCAGAAGACCCGGCCCGATCCGACCCGGTGCCGCCAGGCGGCGGCCGAGGAGCCGTAGTCGGGCGACCAGGTCCGGAGGATCACCTCGGTGTTCGCGCTGTCGACGAAGACGAAGTACATCTCGTCCTCGATCTCGAAAGATTCGAATCCCTCGAGGGCCGGTCCGCCGGAGGCCGTTTCCCTGATGCGGAACCGGGGATGCTCCTGGGGGTGGAAAAGGAAGCGTCCCTTCACGAGGCGGGAGTAGGTCCCATCAGCCGTGAAGGAGGCGAGGCCGTTGTGGAGGGCGAAGAGTTTTCCGCCCTTCCCGACCCAGTCCGCCAGGGCTCCTTCGGTTTCCTCCGTGCTCCACAGGGCCGTCGAGGTTCCGGGCTCGGCCCTCGCCTCCTTGGCGATGAGGACGACGTCGTAGCCGCCGAGCCCCGTCCAGGGAAAGGCGGCCTGGTCGGTAAAGAAAGCCCCCTCGATGCCGCTCGACTCGAGGATGGGACGAAGCATGGCCTCGACGCCGACGGGATCATGGTAGTAATCGCCGATCAGGCAGGCCGCCTTGAGTTTTTTCATGGGAACTCCCTAGAGGTGAACGGTGCGAAGTGAACGGTGAACGGATCGGTAAAGATGGATCGGGAGACTTCCGGGATGTCTTGTCGCGCTACGCTCTTCCCGTTCACCCTTCACCGTTCACCCCTCACTCTTCACCGCATTTACTCATCGCGGCGCGGGCAGCGTCGAAGACGGAGTAACGACTCCGTCGAAGGTCCCGCGCTCCATGAATTCCGCCCTCGTGCCGTCGTGGTCGAAGACGTTCGCGAGACGATGGTGGCATTTTCCGATCCCGTACTCCACCGTACGCGGGTACTCGCGCTCGCCGAGACGCCTGGACACCTCTTCCATCGTGGCGGACATCGAGGAAACCTCGAGCCCGAAATGGTTGAAAACCCCCAGCCTTTCGAGGGAAAGCTGTTCGTCATAGAGCATGAACTCGATGTAGTTGATATCGTCCGAAAGCCTCAGCTGAACCCACGCGAGGGTCTTGTCGTCGCTGCTGCCCCGCCACATCTCGACGCATCCGAGGATATCGCGGTAGAAGGCCATCGACCTGTCCATCGAGGAGACGTCGAAGCCCATGTGCATGAGGCAATTGGACAGCGCCTTCGCCCCCGGGGACTTCCCCGCTTCGCGAAGCGGCCAGCCCTTCGGGAGGTACTGGATGAACTCGACCGCATGGCCGTCCGGATCCTTGACGTGGAAGCTCCTGTTTCCGGTTTCCCCGACGAAAACCGAATCCGGCACCGCGACGCCTTTCGACGCCAGATACACGCGCAAGGCCTCGGCATCTTCGACCTGAAACCCGAATTGGATGAGCCGATCGCTCTTCGGCGTATGCTCCGGCCTCAGCTCGACCCATTGGGTGTCGCTGATCCTGACCAGGGCTCGCGCCAACCGTCCGTCAGGCCCCTTCAATCTCAGGACGTCCTCGTACCCGAGCACGTCCCGGTAGAACGCAAGAGCCTTCTCGATGTCGCTCGACTGGAAGGTCATGTGGGAAAGGCCGACGATCTTGGGACGCCGCGGGCCGTTTTTCGCATCATTCATAGCTGACTCCTATACTTCGACCATTCGATATCGACGGTACTCGACGTTTCGTCCACCAATCCGATCCGAATCATCCCGTCATCCAAGCCGCCCGCGGAAAGCGGGGACGGCTATCACTGCTCCGGATTTCCGTAGGTATACGAAACGAAGGCCGCGTACCTGCCGTCCGGGCTCCACGACGGGACGTTCATGCTGCCCTGGCCCCCGTAGAGATGGGCGACGACGGTAACCTTGCCGCTTTTCACGTCCTGTTCGCGGATCATGACGCGCTGGTTATGCGGATGGCTAGCCGCCGGCACGGTAAGGGGGTAGGAAACATAGAGCATCCTCTTTCCGTCCGGAGAGAGGTGGGCGAACCAGTCGTTGCAGTCGCCGAAACTCACCTGCTCCTGGCCGCTTCCGTCCGGTTTCATGCGCCAGATCTTCATCTGTCCGGTTCGCGTCGAATTGAAATAGACGAACTTTCCGTCGGGGCTGTACTCGGGACCGTCATCCAACCCCGGATCGGTCGTCAGTCGTGTTTCCTTTCCTCCCCGAGCAGGAATGGACCAGACGTCGAAATTGCCGTCCCGTTCCGCGCAATAGACGAGGGTCTTTCCGTCCGGCGACCAGCCGTGCCAGTAGGAAGGGGCCTGATCGGTAACCTTGACCGGTTCGCCCCCCTCGATGCCCACGGTGTAGATCTGGGAGCCGGCCTTCCTCCCGGCCTGCTCGGTGAAGCTGGACAGGGCGAGGGTCTTTCCGTCAAAGGAGATTCCGTGATCGTTGTTGTTTCCCCTGACCTTCCCGGTGTCCAGAAGCTCCGGTTTTTTCGTGTCGAGCGGGAACCGATAGATCCTGCCCTCCCGGTTGTAGAGGAGAAATTTTCCGTCGCGGGACCAGTTGGGCGCCTCGATATGATCCTTCGTGGCATGGATCACCGTACGGCAGCCCGTCGCGACCTCGACCACTTCGAGGCGGCTGGGCGAGGTTACCGTATTGCCGTCGATCCCGGCCGCCGCGGGGACGTCCAGACGGAAGTTGTCGAAGACGGCCGTTTCGGCCGTGTCGATCTCGTGCGAGCAGACGAAAAGGCCGACGAAGATATCGTCCTTGAAATCGATCGAAACCCGCCCGGTCTCGACGAGAGCCTCGCCGTTCTTCGCCGCCCTCATGACGACGGACTTCCCGGCGCGCTCGAGCTGGACGAAATCAGGCGCGGTCAGTCCGGCTTTCACCTCGAGAGTCTCGCCGCCCTTTTCTTCGCGGTATTGCAGCGACGTGAGGCCATCGCCGTGGATGGCGGCATCCGCGTATATGGAATTCCCGTCCAGGCCCTGACGGAACATGATGCCCCACTTGCGGTGGGGATTCTTGCCTTTCCCCCGGAACGCGGCCCGGACCGTCAGAATAAAGTCCCCTTTCATCCTAGTGGCGGCGAAATGGAACTCGTCCTCGGTTCCCCAGAGGTTGTTGCCGCTCCCCGTCATGAGGTAAGATTGCTTTTCCGCGTCATAGCTGGTTTTCCCGGGAATCCGTTTCGTCCCGACATCGCCGACGATATCGAAAACCCCGACCGTAGAATTCGCCATCATGTACTCCTCTCGATCAACAACTTCGCAGCGAGTTGTAAGGTTGTTGGAACTGCAAAGAATGGATCGTATGAAGGTCTCATACCCCTTACTGCGCTAGTCCCGAGACGCAGCAAGCCGCGGGTATGAGACCTTCCTGCGAATCAAAAAAAAGGCGTTCGAGAGACCCACGGTCCCTCGAAGCCGATGGCGGACGAGGATCGATCCCCGTCCGCCATGTCATGATTCGATGCGGCTTACTTCCCCAGTATCTCGTCGTACTTCTGCTGGAGCTGCTTGATGAAATCGTCGGCCGTCATCGTCGGCGTATTCCAGAAGGCGTCAGCCAGATCGGCGTAGGCACCAGCGAAATCGTTATCCATCGTGATGTTCCTGACCAGGTGCCCGAACCCGGGTTTGGAAATCGCCGAGAGGACCATCTTCGCGTGCTTGTCGATGCCGGCGGTGGCGTCGAGCCGGACGGGGGTGCAGCCCTTGATGACGCTGAATTTCTCGGTGATGTCCTTCTGCGTCATGATTTTGAAGAAGGCCTCTTCGGTGGTTTTCTTCAACTGGGTCTTGGGCGCAAGGAAGGTCTCCTCGTCGATGGTGACCTGGACGGACTTCGTGCCGGGAACGAGCATCGTATCGTAGTCGACGCCGAGCACCTTCTTGGCGGCGATAAACTCGCCCTTCATCCAGTCGCCGTGGAGCTGCATGAGCGCGTCCCCGCGGATGACGAGATTGGTCGTGTCGTTCCAGTTGCGGTTGGCGCTACCCTGATCCGCGTTCTGCTGGATCTTCCGGTAGTACGCGAGAGCCTGGCGCATTTCCTTGGAATCGAAAGCCGCCTTGTCGGGGTTGAGGCCGAAGACCTTGTCGTAAAGGTCGCCCGAGACGTAGGCGATCATGGTGCCGAGGAGGTAATCGAGCTGCCATTTCTGGGCGCCGATGGCGAGGGGAATGATGCCCGCCTGCTTCGCCTTGGGGAAGTCGGCGAACATGTCATCGAGCGTCTTCCAGGAATTCGGGTTGATGCCGGCCTTCTTGGCGGCGGCGGTGTTCCAGAAGATCGACCCCACGATGTGGACGGTGAGCGGCGCATGCACCACCTTGCCGTCGACCATCATCGCGTCCTTCACGACCGGCGGGATGACCTTGTCCAGATTCAGGGTCTTGTAGTAGGCGGTGAAGTCGGCGATCATTCCGCGCTGCATCAGGTCGCGCTCGAATTTCACGTTGTTGTCGATGAAAACGTCGGGAGGATTCCCGCCCGTAATCATGTTGATGAGCGGAATGCTCGCACCGGTGTCGTGGGCGATAGTGATGTCGTTCCACTTGCCGCCCTGTTTCTGAAACTCGTTGCGGATGACGTTCAACGCCCCGATCTCCGCATCGGACGACCAGTTGTTGAACACGAGCAGATCACCCAGCGGTTTCGCCTGTGCGAAACTTATGCCGGTGGAAATCACCAGCAGAGCGAGAGAAATCGCAATACCTTTTTTCACAGTTCCCTCCTTGTAAAACTATGGCTTGTAAAGCCGGCCGACGGCCAGCAAAGCCACCATGGGTTCATAGACGCAGCGAGCTGACTTCGTCGAAGATCGATATCTTGGAAAGATCGATGGCGAGCTTTAGCTCCTCATCGGTCCTGGCTCCCGCTATATCCGAAGGATTGAGGCTGGCGACGATGTCGGTCTTTCCCAGGCTGCAATAGCAGAGGACGCTGGAGCCCAGGGGCTCAATGATATTGAGCTGCATCGGGATGGCGGCCGAGCCCTCGGCCGGCCGATGGAAAAGTTCCGGCCTCAGGCCGAGCATCACCTTCTGTCCATCCGCGGGTTTCGCTGCGAAGCGATAGGACGACACGTCGAATTCGATCCCGTCCTCGGTCCTCACCTGCACCGTCGCGCCGTTCATCGCGAGCTTCCCCGGAACGAAGTTCATGGATGGGGAGCCGATGAATTTCGCGACGAAGGTGTTGGCCGGATAGGCGTAGAGGTCGTCGGGTGTGGCTATCTGGGAAAATCGGCCCCCGTCCATGACCGCTATCCTCGTGGCCAGGGTCATCGCCTCGATCTGGTCGTG
>DBTK01000091.1:6804-56430 GCA_002307015.1 Spirochaetaceae bacterium UBA1318 | reverse complement strand
TCATCGCCTCGATCTGGTCGTGGGTAACGTAGATGAATGTGCTCTTGATCTTATTGTGCAGCCTCTTGAGCTCGATGCGCATCTCCGTACGGAGCTTCGCGTCCAGGTTCGAGAGTGGCTCGTCGAAAAGGCAGACCGTGGCGTCGCGCACGAGGGCCCGGCCGATCGCCGCCCGCTGCCGCTGTCCCCCCGAGAGTGTCGCGGGCTTGCGGTCGAGGAGATCGGCTATCTGGAGGAGGTTCGCGGTCTCGCGCACCTTCTCGTCGATGTACTTCTTGCTCTTTTTTTTCATCCTGAGGCAGAAAGCCATGTTCCCGTAGACGGTCTTCGTCGGGTAGAGCGCGTACGACTGGAAGACCATCGCGAGATCGCGCTCGCTGGGATCCTTGTTGGTCACGTCCTTGCCGGCGATCTCGATCCTGCCCCCCTCGATGTCGAGAAGCCCCGCGATGCAGTTGAGCAGCGTGGTCTTGCCGCAGCCAGAGGGCCCGAGGAGAACGAGGAATTCCCCCGAATCGATTTCGAGACTGATGTCCTTGAGTATGTGGTTGTCGCCCTGATAAACCTTGTCGACGTGCTTGACCGAGACCTGCGCCATACGTTGCTCCTTATCCTTTCAGCGCGCCAGCTGTGATACCGCGAATGAACATCTTCCCGGATATGAAATAGATCACCAAGGGAGGGATCGCCGTAAGCATGGCCGCGGCCATGTAGACGTCGTAGGTGCGAACCCCGATCTGCGTCTGCGTTATGTTGTTGAGGTTGACGGTCATCGGGTAGGCCTGGACGTTCCCGAAGGTAAGGCCGACCAGGAAATCGTTCCAGATCCCGGTGATCTGCATGATCGCGACGACGATCATGATGTTCGGGGAAAGAGGCAGGACGACGTGGACGAAGGTTCCGAGGAAACGTCCCCCGTCCACGCGGGAGGCCTTGATCAGGTCGGTCGGAATCGAGGAAAAAAAATTCTTGAAGATCATCGTGAGTATGGGCAGCGCCAGGATGGTGTGGATGACCGAGACGCCGAAGGAGGTGTTGTAGAGTTTGACCGCCGCCGTCATCTTGATGAGCGGATACATGATGATCTGGAAGGGTATGAAGGCGCACAGGAGCAGGCAGGACAGAAGGATGCCTCCGAATTTCACGTGCCAGCAGGCCAGGGCGTAGCCGCAGAACGACGAGATGACGACCGACATGACGAGGCTCGGCACGAGAATCTTGATCGAATTCCAGAAACCCGACTTGAGACCCTTGTTGAGGAAGCCGCTCGCGGCCGTGTTCCAGGCGTAATCCCAGGGCGCGATGGTGGGATTCTGCGGAAGGGCGAAAATGTGGCCCAGCCTTATCTCGTCCATCGACTTGAGCGAGGTCACGATCATGACATAGAGGGGCATCGCGAAAAGAACGGCGAAGACGACGAGCACCAGGTAGATGACGACCGTGGATACCGGGTTCTTCGGAGGGATCCTGTTCGGCAGGACCATCGCGGAGCGGATTTCCGGGACTATGCGCATATCGCTATTTCCTCTTCTTTACGAGAAGGTTGATAACTCCGATGGGAATCATGAAGGCGAGCACGATCAGCAGGAGCATCGTCGAGCCCGAAGCCCCCAACGCGATATTCTGCCTGTTGGTGTACATGTCCACGATGAAGTAGGAGGGCATCTCCGAGTGTCCGCCCGGTCCCGCGTTGGTCATCGCGACGATGATGTCGTAGGCCTTCACGGCTCCGATCGCGAGGAGGACGAAACTGGTCACGAAGGTGAACTTCATCATCGGGATGATCACCTCGAGGTACATTCTGAACTTGGATATCCCGTCTATCCGGCTCGCCTGCCAGACTTCCGAATCTATGCCCTTGATCCCCGCGGAGCACAGGATCATGTAGAAGCCGGTGCCCTGCCAGACGGAGGCGAGGACGACGGCGTACATGACCTTGTTCTTGTCCCCCACCCAGTTGAACACGAAATCCTTGAGGCCGAGATCCCGGAAGAACTGCTGCAGCCCCATCGACGGGTTGAAAAGCCATTGCCAGACCAGTCCGGTTATGATCAGGGACACGGCCATCGGGTAGAGGTAGATGGTTCGGAAGACCCGCTCGCCCACGTTCTTGCCATCGAGGAGGACGGCCAGGAAAAAGCCGAGGGCGAGGCTCACGAGGCTGCCCACAAGGAACACGCCCAGATTCTGGATGGAAAGCGACCAGAGGTTGTCGCCGAAAAGCCTCTTGTAATTGCGCAGGCCGACGAAGCTCATATCGGGAAAAACCTTGCTGGCGGTGAACGACATGGCCACCGACCAGATGGTCGAACCGAAATAAAAGACGAGGGTTACGATCAGGACAGGCACAACGGCCAGGGTCGCGGCATGTCTATGGATGAACTCGTTTGTTCTTTCAAGACCGGTTTGTCGTGTTGACATGCGACCATCATACCCCAAAACTGCAATAAGTCAAGAATTTATTCCAGTATTTTTCATCTTGTTTCTGCAATTTTATGGCATTTATTGCAGAAACAGGTCAGTCACGCCCGGGTCCCGCCATCGGCGGACGGTTATCAGAATTGTAAATCCTTGCTGAAAAGAGTTTTAAATTCACCTTCCATGCCCACTGATTTTAAATGAGAAATTTTTCATTCCTTCATGACATTCACCGCATGAAATAATTGCATTTTTTGCAATGACTTGGTACACTAGATTCATGCTCGGCAATCAATCAAAACCAACATTTCAGGATATCGCCGAATTGGCGGGCGTATCGACCTCCTCCGTTTCCCGAGTTCTGAACAACGTCCAGCCGATCAGCGTGGAACTCAAGCAGAAGGTCATTGCCGCGGCCAAGGCCGTCGGCTACACCAATTCCAGGCGAGCCCGGGGGGCGGACGATCCCGGCAGCGTCGCCATCCTCGTTCCCGACGGGGGCAACCCGTTCTTCACCGAACTGGTGAAGGGAATGCAGGACCAGGCCATGAGGTACGGCTTTATCCTGAGTACGGTCGTCGTCGAGCAGAATCGCGACTATGTCAGGCGCCTCATCGATTTTCTCATATCGAGCAACTGCGCGGGGCTCATCGTCTGTTCCAGCTGCGAGGGAATCCAGGACGAGGACCTTGCGCGGCTGCAGGAGGCTCTCGGCACCCCGATCGTACAGATCGACGGTCGGTACCAGATTCCGGATATCGCCAGCATCGAAGTCGACTACGTGAAGGCTATGCAGAGCGCCGTCCGCCATCTCTTCGAGCTCGGGCACCGGCGCTTCGCCTACCTCGGAAACATGGGGGCGATTTCGCAAAGGAAGCTCGAGGGAATCAGCAATGCGCTCTCGACCGAAGGCATCGCGATCGACGAGGAGCTTTGCATTTCGGGGCTGCCGACGATAGAGTGGGGATTCCACGGCACCAACACCCTGCTCGATGTCCTGGCAGAAAAGAGGTTCACGGCGATCCTGGCCCACAACGACTTGTCGGCCATCGGGGCCCTCCATGCCATCAGGCAGCGGGGGCTTTCGGTCCCGAACGACCTGTCCCTCGTGGGGTTCGACGACATCGCGATGGCTTCCCATACCAACCCGCCGCTCACGACGATTTCGACGCCGAAATACCAGATGGGTGCCCTCGCCATGCAGATGCTGGTCCAGAAACGGGAACACGCCCCGGTCAGCATCGGCCCCTTCACGATCATGGAGAGCCCCCTCGTCATCAGGGAATCCACGGGTCCGGCGAAGGGAAGCTGAGCGTAGTGTTATGAAGCGTAGGTATCAGGAGATGAGGTTCTTTCCCGCCGACTTCGCCCGATAGAGGCCCTCGTCCGCGCGCTTGATGAGGCCATCCCGGTCGAGGCCGCTTTCCATCGCGGCGATCCCCCCGCTCAGCGTCACCCCGACGGCCCCTTCGGCAAGCTCCACCCGCGCGACCTCGATGGCGCGCCTGCACTTCTCGCCGACGAGGATGGCCTCGGCCTTCGTGGTTTCGGGGCAGAGCACGAGGAACTCCTCGCCGCCCCACCGCGCGCAGGAATCGGTATTCCGGAGCTCCCGGAGAAAGACGAGGGCGACGTTCCTCAGGACCCTGTCCCCGACGTCGTGGCCCCAGCTGTCGTTCACGTGCTTGAAATCGTCGATGTCGAAGAGGATGACCGAGAATTCGGTGCCGTAGCGCTCGAATCGCCTGACCTCGCTGTCGAGGCGGTCGATCATGTCGCGTCGGTTCGGAAGATCGGTCAGGGCGTCCGTCCTCGCCATGAAATCCATGCGCATCGAGATGTCCCTGAGCTGGCTCTGGTAGCGGTCCGAGATCGTGACGATCTTGTCCATGCGGAGATCCAATTTCTCGTATCGCTTGAGGAGGACGGCGACATCCAAGGCGGGAACGCTCGCCTCCGGCCCTGAAACGGCGGCCCTGAGCCTCTCCAGCAGGGGATCGGAACGACGGCGCATCCCCTTCTCGCCCTTGAGAGCGGCAGCAGAATTCCCCTCTCGGCTCCGGGCAGGAGGAACGGGAGACGCCGCCTTGTAGGCCTCGAGCTGCTCTAGGGCGTCTCGAAGCCGGCCGGCGGCCTCGAGGGCCTCGGCCTGGTACTTGTCCCCGATCGCGATGATCTTGGCCAGGCGCTCGTCGAGGCGGAGGTAGGCGTTCGCGATCTCGAGAAGCTCTTCGTTCCCGCCGGCCGCGTTCAGCTCCCCGATGCGGAGGCGCAGACGGATCGCGAGATCGTCGAGGCTCCGTCCCGTTTTCATTCCTGCCCGCCGCCGACCGGCACGATCTCGAAGGGAATCTCGATATCCTCCCTGAACTCCTCGGCGAGGTCGAGGGCCCTGTCGTTGTCGGCGTCGTAGAGCCAGGTGACGCGGACGTCGCATCCCCGCTCGGCGGCGTCGCAGAGGATATCGAGGATGTCGAGCATGCACTTGGTGCTGCTGGAGTTCATGTAGCTTATCCGAACCCGGAAGCGGAAAACCGGCAGGGTTTCGAGAGCTCCGTTCAGCCATTCGAATACGGGGGCGTAGAAAGAGAACGAGTTCTCCGGATAGGATTCGCCGGTCATGGAAAGCGTCCGCGTTTCCTCGTCCCAGACGATGCTCGGGGTGGACGCGCTGGCCTTGATATCGAGCACGATCAGCCTCCCGCCACGGTAACGATGAGGCTGAAGAAATCATGCCGCCCATCGAGCTCGCGAAACGAGTACTCGAGCCTTCCCCTGGCCCTTCGGGCGATGTCGATGAGGCCGACGCCGGCCCCGGATGCCTCGGGATCGCGTTCCCGGCGCAGCTGTTCCTTGTACATTTTCTTCAGCCCGTCCCTGTCCTGGCGGTTGATCGCGTCGAGCCGTTCCACGAGCGAGGGAACGTCCTCCTTGAGGATCTCGTTGCCCGAGCTGACCACGTAGGACCCGTCGGCGCTGCCGATCACGACGATGGCCGAATTCCTTCCCGGCCCCTCGAGCTTCCTTCGCGCGAGATAGTTGCGCACGTTCTGGGTCTGCTCGATGTAGACGGCGAAGACGTCGGTGATGGCCCCCCTGTCCAGCTGCTCACCCTCGAGGTAGCGTTTCACGGCGTTGCCGATCTCCTCGATGATGCTGTGCGTGAAGGGGCCGTTGAAACTCATGAGGATGCCGTTCTCGGAGAATGTCTCCCTGAGCGCAAGTAGATCCTGCATCATGCCTCCCTGCCGCGTATTCCGAACCCGATGAAGGTCAGGTCGTCCCTTTGGGAACACGAGCCGCGATAGTCGTCAAGAGCCGCGGTTACCGCGGCTTCCGTTTGCCCGAAGGAAAGGGGCGCTATTTTCTCGATGAGGGAACGGAGCCGGGCCCGGCCGAAGGGGAGGCCGTTCTTGCCGCCGGGAAGGTCGAAAACCCCGTCCGAAACGAGGTAGACCCTCGCCCCGCCCGAGACGTCGACGATCCGGTCGGTCCAGGTCCTCCCCCGCCTCGTGCCCGAGAAGCCGAGGTGGGTTCGGTCGCCCGGAACCTCGGTGAGGGCTCCGTCCTTCCAGAGGAAGAGGGGCAGCCCGCCGCCTGAGAACTCGAGGCTGGAGGAGGAGGCGCGGTACCGACACAGGGCGATGTCGAGGCCGTTCTCGAGGTGGGCCACGGCGGCCTCCCCCTTGAGGCTCTCCCGCACGAGGCGGTCCAGCTCCCGGATCATGTCTGAGGGGGTTGCCGCTCCCTCAGCTTCGACGATGCGGTCGAGGTGGGCCTTCGCCATCATGGTCATGAAGGCGCCGGGCACGCCGTGGCCCGTGCAGTCGGCCACCGCCAGGCAGAACCCGTCGGCCATGGCGCGAAAGAAGAAAAAGTCCCCGCCGACGGGATCCCGCGGACGGACGATCTCGAAATGACCGGCGAGACTGGCGTCGAGGTCGGCCCGGGAGGGAAGGATGGAATCCTGTATGAGGCGCGCGTAGTGGATGGAATCCATGATCCTCGTCTGGGAGGCCTGGAGCCGTTCGTTCGCGTCGAGAAGCTCCCGGGTGCGAGCGGCGACCTGGCCCTCGAGCCCCGAGGTGTACTCCTTGACCTTGAGGGTCATGGCGTTGAAGGAGGAGGCGAGGTGGCCGATCTCGTTGCGGGGGATCTCGGGAAGGACGACGTCGTAGGCTCCCCCCGCCACCCTTCCGGCGGCGACGGTCAGCGACCGTATCGGAGCGACGATGAGGAGGCTCAGGCCCGCGATGACGGAGGCGAGGATCACGAGAAGCGAGGCCAGGGTGACGAGGGCCATCGGGATGAAATCGGCCAGTCCGATGATGCGGCCGGCGTCGACAAAGACGAGGCCGTACCAGCCGAGCTCGGGAAGGGAGGAGACGGCGCAGAGTTCCCTCGTGGTCCCGACCGTAAGCTCGAAGACGCCGGGCTTCCTTCCCACGGCCGCCGTCGAAAGCGAGGAGCGGAGCCTCTCCCGGTCCGGCGCGGCGGGAAGGAAGCTGTAGATGTCGATCTTCTCGGCGTCGCGCTTCACCTCGGCGTTGTGGGCGATGAGGTCCCGGTCGCGGTAGGCCATGAGGGCGCCCGTCCGGTCGATGACGACGGTCGTCACCCCGCCCTCCTCGTGGGCCACGAGGGCGTCGAGGAAGGCGGTCAGGTCCATGCCGCAGCCCGCGAGCCCGATGGGCCTGCCTCCGTCGTCGCGGACGAGGACGTTGATCCAGAGGCGGTTCTCGCCGAGCATCGCGTTGTGGTCGACGTTGAGGCTGTAGTCGCGGCCATCGCGGAGGGCCGCGTAGAACCAGCGGTCGGCCGCGTTGCCGGGGGAAAGGGTCGTCCTCACGGGCGCCGGCAGGGCCGGGTTCCTCGCCCAGTAGGATCCGCCCGACTCGATGGCGAGAAACCAGGTCCCGTCATGGAGGAAATGCCGGTAGCTTTCGAGCTGGGCCATGGCCGCCTTCCTGAGGGCGGGATCGCTCTCGGCCAGCATCCAGGCCCGGATCGAGGGGTCGTCGGCGAGCTTCCTGCTCAGGGCGAGCTCGCGGTCCACGAGGGAAAGGACGCGGTTCCTTTCGAGTTCTCCTTGGGAGACCGAATAGCGGGAGGCGTACCGCGCGCTGATGCGTCCGGCGCTCCAGGAAAAGGCGAACCAGGTGCCCGCCGCGACGACGGCGTAGGCAAGGACGATATATAGAAGGAAGGTCCGGCGCAGAGAAAAACCGGCCAGGGGAAGTTGGTTGATTCGCATAGGCAGAACCACTATACCGGGGATGGGTGACGGAAACAAGACCCGGCCCGATTCCCCAAACCCATGGTATAATGCCCCTAGAGGAAGAAGCCCTGCGAAGCGAGGGGACAATTCCGGAGGGGAGGCACGTGATGAAGTCGACAACATTGCCCCGCGGGGACTGCGCAGAGGCGGGGGTGGCGCCCGAAGGAATCACGGGATTCATCGACGGCGTCGCCGCGAGGGGTCTCGAACTCCACGGGTTCATGCTGGTTCGGAGGGGCATCGTCGTCGCCGAGGGAGCCTGGAAGCCCTACGCCATCGAAAGGCCCCACATGCTCTTCTCGCTGAGCAAAAGCTTCACCTCGACGGCCGTCGGCTTCGCCGTTTCGGAGGGCCTGGTCTCCCTCGACGCTCCGGTCGTCTCCTTTTTTCCCGACGAGGTTCCGGCCGCCGTCTCGAAAAACCTCGCCGCCATGAAGATCCGCCACCTCCTCACCATGGGCTCGGGCCATGAGGCGGACACCATGGAGAGCATACTGGGCACGGAGGACTGGGTTCGCGCCTTCCTCGGCCTCGAGGTAGAGCTCGAACCCGGCAGCCGTTTCGTCTACAACTCCGGGGCCACCTACATGCTCTCGGCCATTCTCCGCAAGGTCACCGGGAAAGGCCTCACCGACTACCTGATGCCGAGGCTCTTCCATCCCCTTGGGATCGAGAGGCCGACCTGGGCTGCCTGCCCGAAGGGCATCGAGTGCGGCGGCTGGGGTCTCGAACTCCCGCTCGAGGCGATCGCGAAGTTCGGAACCCTCTATCTCAACAAGGGAATCTGGAACGGCGTCCGGATTATCCCCGAGGGATGGGTCGAGGAAGCGACCTCGTCCCACATCGACAACTCGCCCGGGAGGACGGAGGATTGGGCCCAGGGCTACGGCTACCAGTTCTGGCGGAGCAAGCACGGCGCCTACCGCGGCGACGGGGCCTTCGGCCAGTTCTGCCTCGTCATGCCCGGCGAGAATGCGGTGCTCGCGATCACGAGCGGCGTCCCGGATATGCAGGGCGTGCTCGACGCGGTCTGGGAATCGATCCTCCCCGCGTTGAAAAACGCCCCTCTCGCCCCGGACGAGGCCGCCGAAAAGGCGCTCCGAGCCAGGCTTGCCGCCCTGTCCTACGCGCCGGCTTCGGGCGGGTCAGGGCCGGCCGAGGCCGCCGGATCGGCCAAGGCCGCCGGATCGGCGCCAGGCGCGGCGGCGGGCTCGGAGTCCTCCTGGATCGTCGAACGGAACGAGATGAAGATCGGCTCGATACGGTTTTCCCTCTCGAGGGATTCCGGCTGCGTCGCCTACGGCGATGGGAACGGCACCCACCTGGTCGCCTTCGGATTCGGGTTCTGGAAGGAAGGCGAGACCGACGGATTCGGCGCCGTCGGCCCCCTGGCCCGCAAGGCCAGGGAGATGGTCCCCGTTGCGGCGAGCGGCGTGTGGAAGGACGGCTCGACCCTGGTCATGGCCGTCCGCTTCCTCGCCCAGCCCTTCGTCCAGACCTACCGCTTCGGCTTCTCGGCCGACCGGCTGACGATCGACGGGACGGTGAACGTGACGTCGGGACCGCCCGGGATCCCGACGCTCTCGGCGAAAAGGCTAGTCTAGGTCCTCGTCGGAGCCCGACTTCACGACGGCGGTCGTCCCGTCGCCGCGAAGGGTGAAGAACGCGACGGTATCGCGCAGGGACATCGACTGTCCCGTCAGCTCCTCGGCCGAGGCGGCGAGTTCCTCGGAGGCCGCCGCGTTCTGCTGGATCACCTGGTCGAGCTGGAGCACGGCCTTCGAAACCTGCTCGGCCGCCACGCTCTGTTCCTTGCTCGCCGCCGCGATCTCCTGGTTCAGTTCCGCCGTCTTCCTGATGTCGGGAACGATCTTTCCGAGGAACTGGCCTGCCTGCTCGGCTACGGCGACGCTGCTCCGCGAAAGGATCGAAATCTCGCCCGAGGCCTTCTGGCTCCGCTCGGCGAGCTTCCTGACCTCGCTCGCGACGACGGCGAAGCCTCGCCCGGCCTCCCCCGCCCTCGCCGCCTCGATCGCGGCGTTCAGGGCCAGGAGGTTCGTCTGCCTCGCGATCTCCTCGATGATCGAGATGCTCGCCGCGATCTCCTTCATGGCCTTGACCGTATCCTGGACGGCCTTTCCGCCCTCGGTCGCGTCCTCGGCCGCCTTCTGGGATATGCTTCCCGTCGCCTGGGAATTGTCCGTATTCTGCCTGATCGTCGCCGCCATCTCCTCGATGGAGGCGGAGACCTCCTCGGCGTTGGAGGCCTGGAGGGAGGAGCCCTGGGAGAGGGACTGGGCCGTCTGGCTGATCTGGTCGCTCCCCGCCGTCAGGTTGTTCGAGGCGGTGCGGATGGAGCCGATGACCTCGGTGAGCTTTTCCGTCATGCCGGAGAGGGCGCGCGCGAGCTCGCCCGTCTCGTCCTTCGATTCCAGGAGTTCCCGAGGTATCGAAATCGCGAGGTTCCCCTTCGCGACCTCCCGGGCCTGGTCGACGGCCTTCTCGATCGACCGCGAGATCCGCTTTCCGAGAAACATCGCCAGCAGGGACACGATCAGGAGGATGACGAGGAGGAAAACCCCGACGGACAGGATCTGGGAGCGTATGGAGGCGGTGATCTTGTCGCGCTCGAGGGCGACGGCCGTATCGATATCGTCGATATAATTCCCTGTTCCGATGATCCAATCGTAGGGGGCGAAATAGAGGGTGTAGCTCCGCTTCGGATAGGTCTGGGTTCCCGTCTTCTTGGCGAACCAGTAGTCGGAATAGCCGCCGCCAGCCATGCCCTTTTCGATGAAGCTCTTCACATAGGCGTAGCCCTTGGTATCCTTGGCCTCGTAGCGGTTCGTGCCCTCTGTCGCGTTCCCGAGGAGAACGACGTTGTTGCCCTTCGAGTCGTCCGCCCAGAAATAGCCTTCCTTGTCGTACCTGAGATCGCGCACGAGCTTGATCGAGGCGGCCTTCGCCGCGGCGGGGGTGAGGTCGCCCGAGGCCTGGAGCTTCTGGATCCCCGAGAGGAGGCTGACGACCGTCTCGACCTCGGTTCTCGCGTTTTTGTCGAAATTCCCCCGGAGCGAGGTTTCCAGGCTCGCGAGGTCCGACTTCGCCGCGAACATAAGGGTCAGGGCCGAGTAGCCGCCCAGCAATATTCCGACGCCGAGGACCGAGAGGATCGTCAGCGCAAGAATCTTCGTGGATATCTTTTTCAAGTTCTTTCCCCCATTGGAAAAGTATCTCCGGTAAAATAACCGGCAAGCGCATTCTGAAGTTATGATTTATTGATACTAGTAGTGTATGCTTTTTAAAAAGGATGTCAAATATTCTCGACTCTTAAAATATAACAAATATCTCCATATGTGTAAATATGGGGGAAAGAGGTGAGGATTCTTCGATTTTAGAGGGGGCCGGCCGGCAGCCGCACCCGGCTGCCGGCCGGCGATTTACGACAGGGTCAGCTCCGCCCTTGGGCGAAACCCTTCGAGGTCAGGAAGCGGTAGCTTCCCTCGATGGCGGTCAGCATGTCCGTGGCGCAGGCGTCGAGCTCGACGACGAGCCAGCGCAGCACCGCCGGGTCGGCGGCCGCGATGACGGAGGCGACGTCCACCTTGCCCGATCCGACGGCGACCATCGGCTCGTCCTTCACGAGGGGACCGTCCTTGATGTGCAGGAGGGGGGCGCGGGAGGCAAACTTCCTCACCATCGCGGCGGGATCGTTCGCGCCGAAGTTCGCCGACCAGTAGGTATCGATCTCGAACTTGACCGTCGGCGCGAGGGTGGCGAAGATATCGTACTTGAGCTTGCCGTCGATCTTCTCGAACTCCCACCAGTGGTTGTGCAGGAACAGGGTGAGCCCGGCGGCGTGGAGCTTGTCCTCCATCAGGTTCACCGTCTCCGCCGTCCGCTTGATCGCGTCCAGGTCGGCGAAATCCTCGGGGCGGTAGCCGCCGGCGCAGAGGTCGATGCCGAGCTCCTTCGCCGTGTCGATCACCTCGTTCAGGTTGTCGGGTTTGGCCCAGGGACCGTGGGTCGAGCTGACGACCATCCCCTCGTCCTCGACGATCTTCCGGAGCTCGCGGGGCTTGAGCCCGTAGAACCCGGCAGGCTCCACGCCCTTAAAACCGATCTTGCCGATGCTCCTGATGACGGCGGGAAAATCCTTCTGGGAAGCCTCGCGGAGGCTGTAGAGCTGTACCGATATCGGTTTCATGGTCATGCCCCCGCCTTGATGCGGATCTCGTGCCCCTCGCGGGAGGAGGCGTAGATCGCGTCCAGGACTCCCTGGACCTTGAGGGACTGGGCGATGGTCACGCAGGGCTTCTCCTCGCCCAGGATGGACTTCACGAAGTTGACGAAGCGATCGTGGTGGGGATAGCGGACGTCGACCGTGATACCGCCGACGTCGGAATAGGTCCCGACCCCCTTTTCGAACCGGTAGACCTCGGCCGGGTAGCAGGTGGCGCCGGCCTCGGTCCCGTGCAGGTCGACGTTGACGATCTCCCTGGCCTTCTGGTTGCAGGCCCAGGAGATGTTGAGGTTGATGGTCGCCCCGCCCTTCAGCTTGATGAGCGCGGTCGCGAAATCGTCGACGTCGAAGAGGAGGCCTTCGGGATCGGACTTGCCCCAGCTGCCCTCGCCCAGGCCCCGGGAACCGAACTTCGAATAGGTCGCGCCGCTCACCGATTCGGCCTCGAAGTTGTCCATCAGGAACATGGAAAGGTCGAGCATGTGGACGCCGATGTCGTAGAGGCAGCCGCCGCCCGCGAGGGCCGTGTTTCCGAACCAGGTTCCCAGCCGGGGAGCGCCGCACCGTCGCCTCCAGGTGGCCGAGGCGTTGTAGATCTCGCCGAAGTAGCCCTTTTCGGAGAGGGCCTTGATCTTCTGGGAGTCCTCGGCGAAGCGCTGGTTCATGCCGACCATGAAGAGCTTGCCCGATTTCTTCGCGGCCTCCGCGGCCTTGGTCGCCTCGTTCAAACTCGGCGCGAAGGGCTTCTCGCAGATGACGTGCTTGCCGGCCTCGAGGGCGGCGACGGCGAAGGGCACGTGAAGGGTGTTCGGCACGGCGATGTAGACCGCGTCCAGGTCCTTGTCGGCGATCAATTTCGCCGCGTCGGTATAGGTCCTCGAAATCCTGTTCCTCGAGGCGAAGGCTTTAAGCCTTTTGTCGTTGATGTCCGCGACGGCGAGAACCTCGGCCTTGCCGCTCGCGGTAATCCCGTCAAAACCGGTTTGGGGAATGGCCCCCGCCCCGATGATTCCGAATTTCAGCATAATGATTTCCTCCGGTAGTCGAAAAGTATCAATGTGATTAGAGTATCACCGCTAATTCGGGAGGGAAATAGTCAAAAACTATGATCGATGGTCACAAGATAGGAAACATGCCGGAATCGATCGAGATCATGACCTACCGCGCGCCCTACGGAAAGGACCCCGTCGGCAGGGCGATAGCCTCGGGCAGGCAGGAGATCGAGCTCATCACCGACGGAAGGGGATGGTTCGAAAACGAGGGCAGCGTCATCGAGGCGGTGCGCGGCGCCGTCCTCTGGCACCTCCCCGGCGAGGTCACCATCTACCGGAACGATCCGGTGGATCCCTACGAATGCCTGGTGTTCATCTTCCCCTACGCCGAGGGGGAGGTTAGGCCCGCGCCGCGCTACAGCCGATGGGCCGACCCCATCGCCTGCGCCGCCTTCGCCGAGGAGGTGATGAAGCGCTACCATGGCGAGAAAACCGAGCCCGCCCTGCTCGCCCGGTACGTCTTCGCGACCCTCCAGTGGCAGGCCCACGCCTACGCCGGATCGAGCGCCGCCTCGGGACTTCCCGAGGCCCTGAGGCGCGCCCTCGACCTCATCGAGAAGGACTTCGCCGGGCCCCTTTCGGTGGCGAGGATAGCCGAGACGGTGGGGCTTTCGGTTCCCCACCTGCACGCCCTGTTCAAGCTCCACCTCGGGATCGGCCCCCATCGCCGGCTCGTGGATGTCCGCCTCGCCGAAGCGAGGAAGCTCCTCGCCTCGACCAACAGGCCGATCAAGGAAATCGCCTACGACGTCGGCTGTTCGGACCCCGTCAGCTTCTGCAAGCTCTTCAGGACCCGATGCGGAACCACTCCGGCAGTCTATCGCCTTAAATTCACCAGGAAGGATGGTTCCTGAATAGATATTGGAGATTTTTCCATCTTTTATTGCGCGCCCTAGCTTTTTTCCGGATTTTCCGCTAAGCTGAAATCGTTCCCTGCCGATATTTTGACATGACGGCTCTATGACGGGAGGGGGAAGGATATCTTGAGCAGCTCCAATGCAGTAAACGCGTATCGCGAAACCAGGGTTCGAACGGCCAGTCAAGGGCAGCTTATCATCATGCTCTACGACGAGGCGATCAAACAATTGGACATAGCCATCGACCTCATGAAGGCCGACAGCCACGAGATCGAACGGGTAAACAACGCCCTGGTAAAATCTCAGGAGATCATCACCGAGCTTACCGCTTCGCTCGATTTCGAGCAGGGCGGGGAGATCGCGACGAACCTCTTCTCGCTCTACATGTTCTTCAATCGCGAATTGCTCGAATCCAACATGAAGAAGGATCCGGAAAAGGCCGCGACCATCAGGAACCTGATGAACGAGCTTCGGGGCGCCTGGGTCGAAGCGAACGCCAAGGTCTCGACCGAATCGCTCCAGTCCCGTTCCGGCGGGATCAACATAGCCGGGTGAGTCATGGCGGTAGCAGAGGCTGCGGTAAGGCTTTCGGACGATCAGGTCCGCGAACGGGTCGCCGTGCTCAAACGCCTCAAGGAGCTTCTGCTCCGCCAGCGCCTTAAATTCGAAAGCTACATGGAGATCCTGGGCCACCAGAAGGACGATATCGAGAAGGGCGACGTCGAGGCCATGACGGCCCACGCCGAGCTCGAACAGTCGGTCGTCCGGGAAATATTCACCATCCAGAAGGTCATCGATCCGCTCGAGGACATGTACTCCGCGGCCTATCCCGCCGCCGAGTCCGAGGTTCCCCAGCTCAAGGCCTCGCTCGAGTCCATGAAGCGCGAGGTCCTGAGGCAGTCGGACGGGAACAGGGCCCTTTTAAAGGAAAGGATGGGGGCCATGCGCCGGGAGATCGACGAGCTCAAGACGGGCTCCTACAAGCGCCCGCGGAGCGTCTACGGCCTCGAAGGCGGCGGCTCCCTCATCGACATCCAGGGCTAGGCCCG
This sequence comes from Spirochaetaceae bacterium UBA1318, assembly GCA_002307015.1. Lineage (GTDB taxonomy): Bacteria > Spirochaetota > Spirochaetia > Treponematales > UBA1318 > UBA1318. The sequence goes on along the minus strand of DBTK01000091.1, from coordinate 41,533 downwards.
AAGCCCCCGACGGCGTCTTCCATACACGCGAACCGGCTCCTCGAGCCGGCTTTCGTCATGCGATCCCCATACCATCTTTCGTTCATCTTCCGATTGCACTCGCCTCACCCCACGCTGATGAGGACCATGCCCGCGAGAGCCAGGATCAGGCCGGCCAGGCGGAAGGCGCCGAGGCGCTGGTGCATGAAGACCCTTGCGAGGATGACGGTCGGACCGGGATAGAGGGACGTGATGCTCGAGGCGATGAAAAGGAGGCCGATGCGCGAGGCGAAGAGGAAGAGGATGTTCGCCCCCATGTCGCAGGCCCCGGAAACGGCCACGAGGATGCGTCCCGGCTTCGCGATCGAGATGCGGTCGCGGCGGATCGTCAGGACCACGATGAACAGGGAGATCGAGGCGGCGCGGGCGGCGATGAGGGGCCAGAGCCCGGAGCCCGGTGGGGTCCGCGAGAGGGCGACGAAGAACCCGCCGAAGCCGAGCCCGGCGACGACGCCGTAGAGCAGGGCGGCTCGGACATGGGTGCCCATCCCTCCTTTTTCGATGGCGAGGAGGAGGATGGCCGGGAGGCAGAGGGCCGCCCCGACGACGGCGAGGGTCGAGGGCCTCTCTCCCATGACGATGCCGAAGAGCATCGGAACGAGGGCGCCGACGAGGGCCGAGGCGGGTGAGACGATGGCGACGACGGACCGCGCTATCCCCCGGTAGAGCATGAACAGTCCCACGGCCCCGCTCGCGCCGCCGAGGGCGCCCCAGAAAAGGGCCGTCGGGCTGGGCACCGCCCCGCCGATGAAGGGAAGGGCGATGAGGGCGACGAGGAGGCCTATCGTCTGCGAGACGGCGACGACGGAAAGGGTCGCGTTCTCGCGCGAGGCGAAGCCGCCCGAAAAATCGGCGGTACCGTAGAGAATGGCTGACAGCGTGGAGAGGATGACCTGCATTCGGCCATTGTGCCGGAGACTCGGAAAAGCGGCAAGATGCGGACGGCGAAAAGCGGTCCCGTATGGGCTGGCGACGATCGGATCGGCCACGGGCCAGCGTCGTTGCCCTAACGAAAAACGAACGATATACTGACATTCCATGCGATTGAACGACTTCCTCGACAAGGATCCCGAGCGAAAGGTTGCCTATTACACCCTCACCCACCTGACGTTCAGCACCCTCGCCGGCTCATTCGAGATAGCCCTCATGCTCCGCATCCTCGGATCGGTTCCTCGGCTCCTCCTTCTCCAGACCATCTACTACGCCTTCCTCTACTTTTCCTTCCTTGGCGGAACCCTCCTGATCAGGGACGGGAAGGCCGACAGGAACTTCAGGCTCGATCAGGCCCTTGCCGCGGCGACCTCGCTCTACGCGGTCCTGATGTTCGGACATCTGACCGGCTTCCTCGCCCTCGTCCCCTACTACCTGCTCAGGGGCTCCTCCGAGGGGGTGTTCTGGGCGACGAGGCACAACGCGCTGATGGCCTCGACCTCGGATGCGGGAAGGGACCGGTTCATGCTCAAACTCCAGTCTTTCCAGATCATCGAAACCGTCGTCCTCCCCCTGGGAGCGGGCCTCCTCATCTCCTTCCTCCCCTTCGATCCGCCCTGGGCCAACGCGTGCCTCCCACGCGGGTACTTTTTCATGTACTGCTCGACCTTCGTCATCCTGATCGTGTCGCTCGCGCTCTCGCCTGGATTCAGGATACCGAAACAGGGGATAGACCCGAGCCACCTCCTCGCCCTGGCGAGGGAGGGAAAAAGCCGGCCATGGATCGCCTACCAGGCTTTCACCGCCGTCCACGGGGTATCGACCACGATCGCGGTCGGCATCCTCAATTTCTACATCCTGAAAACCGAATTCAACCTCGGGGTCTTCACCTCCGCCGTGTCCTTCGCGAGCTCCATGTTCTTCCTGTTCATCATGGCGAGGATCCGGGGGAAGCGGCCCGACAGGCTCAAGTGGTCCCTCTTCGGCTTCCTCGGGGAGGTCCTTTCGCGCGTCACCTATTTCTTCTTCTACTCGTTCTGGGGCCTCGTCGCGAAGTCCCTCATCGATTCCTTCCTGGTGCCGCTCAGGGGGATCTTCGGGGACAACATCGTGAAGGGCAAGATCGGCGGATTGAAGCGGGAGAAGGGGGCGAGCGTCGCCGAGGGCTACCTCTTCCAGGAAAGCGTCATCTTCCTCTCGCGCCTCGTCATCCTCCTCACCCTCGCCCTCGTGATCAGCTTCTTTCCGTCGGAGCCGGTGAAGCCCGCGAGGGCCATCCTCCTCCTCTTCTGCGCGGGAAGTTTGATCGACTTCTTCTTTCTGAGGAGGCTCTCGAGGACCTGAGCGGCTGGCGGACTGGGAGGCCTATTTAGAAGTTGAACTTATCAGTTAGACTTGACAGTCTACCTTCTTTATTGTATTTTTTCGCCATGGACGAAAGAACGATCGATGCCGATGTCACGGATCTCATGACGGCGATCGGGCTCCTGATTCGGCGGGTGCGCGCCGCCGTCGCCTCGAACGAGCTCTCGTGGACCCAGACGACCGTTATGGCGCACCTGGCGAAGAAGGGACCCGCGACGGCCGCCGACCTCGCGCGCGCCGAGGGCATGAAGCCCCAGTCGATGGGAGCCACCATCGCGGAGCTCCAGGACCTGGGCCTCGTCAAGCGTATGCCCCATCCGACCGACGGCCGCCAGATGATGATCGAGCTGACGGCGAAGGGCCTCGCGGTGAGGAAGGCGGCGAGCGACGAGAAGCGGACCTGGCTGGCCGAGGCCATTTCCGAACTCGACGAGGGGGAGAGGAAAACCCTCTTCGCCGCGGGCGAGATCATCAGGCGCCTCGCGGAAAACCAGCCCGGGGGCGCGAATTGACGCCGATCTGGAAAAAGAACCTGATCGTCTGCTGGTTCGGCATGTTCGTCACCGGCGTGGGGATGAGCCAGATCGCGCCCGTCCTCCCCCTTTACATAAAGCACCTTGGCATCGACTCCACCGCCTCGATCGCGCAATTTTCCGGAATCGCCTTCGGCATCACCTTCATCGTCTCGGCCGTCTTCTCGCCGATCTGGGGCCATGCCGCCGACCGGTACGGGCGGAAGCCGATGCTCCTCAGGGCGAGCCTCGGCATGGCGGTGGTCATCTTCAGCATGGGCTTCGCGAAAAACGTGTACGTCCTCGTGGGACTGCGATTGCTCCAGGGCGCGATCACCGGCTACGGCACGGCCTGCACCACGCTGATCGCGACCCAGACGGACAAGGAGCACGCGGGAACGGCCCTGGGCACCCTCTCCACCGCGAACATCGCCGGCTCCCTGCTCGGGCCGATGATCGGCGGCTACATCGGGGACAGCTTCGGCCTCCGGAACGTGTTCTTCATCACCGGCGCTCTGATGCTGGTCGCCTTCGTCACCACCGCCCTGTTCGTGGAGGAATCCTTCATCCGGCAGGAGAGGAAGGTGATGGGCATCAGGGAAATCTGGAAGTCCGTCCCGGAGAAGAGCCTGACCGTCACCATGTGCGTGACCTTCTTCGTGCTGACCGTGGCTCTCTACTCGGTGGAGCCGATCATCACGGTCTACGTCACCCAATTGTCGGCGAATGCCGGGCACGTCGCCTTCATGGCCGGCATGGTGTTCTCGGCATCGGGCCTCGCGAACATCATCGCCGCTCCGAGGCTGGGGAAGCTCTCCGACCGGATCGGGGTGCAGAAGGTCATGCTGGCCTCCCTCGTGGCGGCGGGTCTCCTCTTCCTGCCCCAGGCCTTCGTCCGGAACCCGTGGCAGCTGATGGCCCTCCGCTTCCTTCTGGGATTGACGATGGGCGGGCTCGTGCCCTCCGTCAACATCCTGATCAAGAAGATCACGCCGGATTCGCTGACGGGAAGGGTCTTCGGCTTCACGATGTCGGCGGGCTACCTGGGGGTATGCGCGGGCTCGGTTCTGGGCGGGCAGGTGACCGCGTGGTTCGGCATCCGCTCCGTGTTCTTCATCACGAGCGCGCTCTTGCTGATGAACGCGGCATGGGTCTACGCGAAGGTCTACAGAAAACTGAGATACGGGAGAAACCATGGCACTGACACGAATCGATGAAATCACCGCCCTGATCGTGGTCGACCTCCAGAAAGGGATAGCCGCCTCGCCTGCGGCACCCTATCCGATAGCCGAAATTCTAAGCCGCGTCTCATCCCTGGCGAGGGCGTTCCGCGAACGGGGCCTCCCCGTGGTCCTCGTCAACGTCGCCGGATCGGCGCCCGGCCGCACCGACGCGGGACGCCGGGACTTCACGCCGCCGGCCGATTGGACCGACCTGCTGCCGGAGCTGGAAAAGGGCCCGGGAGACTGCCTCATCACCAAATTCCAATGGGGAGCCTTCGAGGGTACCCCCCTCGACCAGTACCTGCGCCGGCGCGGCGCGACCCAGGTCGTCCTGACGGGAGTCGCCACGAGCGCCGGGGTGGAATCGACGGCCCGTCACGCCCACGAGCTCGGCTACAACGTGACCCTCGCCGTCGACGCGATGACCGACCGCGACGCCGACTCCCACCGCCACAGCGTCGGGAGGATTTTCCCCAAGTTGGGAGAGACGGCGAACACGGCCGACATCCTGAAGCTGCTGGACGAGCGTCCGCCGGCGCCGTAAATTCGGGCCGCCTATCTCGATCCGCTCAGCCCGCCTTTTTCGCGGCTATCCGGTCGCGCTCGATCCGCTCGATCGACTCGGGACTGATGCCGGTCGGATAGACCCCGGAAAAGCAGGCGCTGCACAGGCCGACCCCGGGGAAACAGGCCTCGACGTCCTCCAGGCTCTGGTAGATGAGCTCGTCGGCCCCGATGAAGGCGGCGACCTCGTCCAGGCTCTTCGCCCCGGCGATGAGCTCGGTCTTGACGGACATGTCGATGCCGTAGACGCAGGGGAACCTCAGCGGGGGAGCGGCGGAGACGCAGTAGATCTTGGCCGCACCCGCCTGCCTCAGGAGCTCGACGATGCGCTTCGAGGTGGTGCCGCGGACGATCGAGTCGTCGACGACGGCGACCTTCTTGCCGCGCACGACGCTCGGGATGGGATTCAGCTTGAGCCTCACGGTGCGCGACCGCTCGGCCTGGGTCGGCTTGATGAAGCTCCGGCCCACGTACTTGTTCTTCACGAAGCCCCGGCGGTAGGGAATGCCGAGCTCGTCGGCGAGGCCCTGGGCGAAGAACTCGGCCGAGGTCGGCACGTCGATCACCACGTCGGGCTCGAGCCCCCTCTCCTTGAAGCGTTTGGCGAGGGACTTGCCCATCGCCTCCCTCGCCTCGGCGACGAGGGATCCGCAGAAGCTCGAATCCTCCCTCGCGAAATAGATGTACTCGAAAACGCAGAAGGCCCCAGGCTTGGCCGCGGAGAAATGCCTCTCCTGGACGTTCCCGTCGGTGTCGATGAGGACGGCGTCGCCCCCGGCGAGCTCCTTCGCGATCTCGTAGCCGAGCATCTCGAGGCAGCTCGTCTCGCTCGCGAAGGCCCAGGCGACCTTTCCGTTCTCGGTCCGCTTGCCCAGGAACAGCGGCCTGATGCCGTAGGGGTCCTTGAAGCCGAGGAGGCCCTTCCCCGCGATGAGGGCGATGACGGCGTAGGCGCCCTGGACCCGGCGCTGCACGGCGCCGACGGCGTCGAAGATGTCCTCGCTCCCGATCCCGGGCAGGGGCTTCTTCTCCAGCTCGCTCGCGAAGGCGTAGAGGATGAGCTCGAGGTCGTTCGTCGTTTCGATCAGGCGGTACTGCTCGTCGTGGAGCCAGGCGGCGAGCTCGCCTGAGTTGTCGACGTTCCCGTTGTGCACCATCGCGATGCCGAAGGGATAGTTCATGTAGAAGGGCTGGGCCATCGCCGGCTCGAGGGTGCCCTGGGTCGCGTAGCGCACGTGGCCGAGGCCGGTCTTGCCCGGAAGGCCCTCGAGGCTCTCGGCGTCGAATACCTGGCTCACCAGGCCGTTACCCTTGACGAGGCGGAAGTGCCCGGAAAAGGTGACGATGCCCGAGGCGTCCTGTCCTCGATGCTGGAGGGCGTTCATTCCCAGGAAAAGCTCGGTCGCGCAGTCGTCGTATGACGAAACGCCGATGATCCCGCACATGGTTACCTACCTTGAGTTCGGATCGGAAACCCCAGGGGTTCGATCCAAACCACCGCAATTCCCTCCGGGAATTGCATCCGTCAACGACACCCGAGGCATTCATGCCCCGGATGATCAGCAAGCCGAGGCATTCTGCTTCGCGATAAAATCGGCTATCGCCTTGGGATAGAGCTCGTGCTCCACCTCGAGGCCCCTTTCCTGGACCTCGTCGAGGGTCCGAGCGCCGCGGAGGTCGACGGTCCGTCTCGCCACGATCCGCCCCGCGTCCAGTTCCTCGCAGACGAGGTGGATGGTGATCGCGGTCTGGGAGAGATGGTTCTCCCAGGCCCATTCGTAGCCGTGGGCGCCGCGGTACTGCCTCGTGTCGGCCGGATGGATGTTCAGGATCCGTCCGCGGTACTTCTCGATGAAGTAGGGCGAGAGAATCCTCATGAAGCCGGCGAGGATGACGAGGTCGGGCCTCGCCGTTCTGAGCGCGGCGTGAAGCTCGTGCTCGAAGGTTTCCCTCGTCTTGCCCGCCGAGGGAACGGCGAAGGCCGGTATCCCTTCCTCCCTCGCGATCGTGAGCCCGAGGGCGTCCTCGCGGTTCGCGGCGACGACGGCCGGCTCGGCGATGCCCTCGAGGACGCCGCCGCGGCACTGGGCGATGATGGCGGCCATGTTGCTGCCCCGGCCCGAGATCAGTATGGCGAGCTTGGTCATTCGAGGTCCCATCCTTCGAGCTCGGGGGGAGACGAGAGCCAGCGCGCGCCGATATCCCGCCTGAACTGCATTCCCGCGAAATCGATCTTGCCGGCCTCGGCGTAGAGGGAGGCGAGGGCCGAGCCGGGATCCTTCCCGGCGACGCAGATGGAGAAGGCCCTGCCCCTGGCCGCCGCGAGGGGAAGCTTCGCCGCGACGAGGGGAAGGTCGGCGATGAACCGGGAGTTGCCTGTCGCGACGCCGGCCGGGAAAAAGAGGGTCGAGCCGTCCAGGGCCTCGAGCCCCGAGATCGGCTCTGGTCGGGGAGACGGGGATTCGGGATAGCCCGAGCAGGCGAAGACGAGGGCCGCCCGGCACGAGCCGTCGGGAACGAGCTCTGCCTCGGCGAGGCGGCCGGCGAGGGCCGCGTCGATCGCCTCGAGGAGGCTCGAGCCGAGGGCGGGGAGGATGACCTGGGTCTCGGGGTCGCCGAGCCTGGCGTTGTATTCGAGGAGCTTCGGCCCCTCCCTGGTGAGCATGAGGCCGAAGTAGAGGAAGCCGCGGTAGTCGAAGCCCGAGTCCCTGATCCCGGCGAGGGTCGGCTCGATGATCTCGGCCTGGATCCTGGCGTAAACGGCCGTGGTAAGCCAGGCCGCCGGGGCCACGGCCCCCATGCCGCCGGTGTTGGGACCGAGGTCGCCGTCGAGGAGCCTTTTGTGGTCCTGGGCCGCGGGGAGGGGCTTGAAGCAGGTCCCGTCGGTCAGGCCGATGACGGAAACCTCGGTCCCGACGAGGGTTTCCTCGAGCACGACGGTCGAGTCGGGGCCGTAGGACTTTTCGATCGAGTCCAGGGCCGACTCGGCCTCGGCCGTCGAGCCGCAGACGAAGACCCCCTTCCCCGCCGCGAGGCCGTCGTACTTGACGACCACCCGGCCGGGAAACCCGGCGAGGGCCGACCTCGCCCCGGCGACGCCGATAGAGGTCACCGATCGGGCGGTCGCGACCCCGTACTTTTCCATGAAGGCCTTGGCGAAGGATTTGCTCGACTCCAGGCGCGCCGCATCGGCCGTCGGCCCGAAGGTGTTGAGACCCCGGCTCCTGAGGGCGTCCACGATGCCGGCGGCGAGGGGAACCTCGGGGCCGACGACGACGAGACCGACCCCGTTTCCGAGGCAGAACCGGGCGACGGCGATCGGGTCGGCGCAGTCGACGGGGATGCTGCCGGGGATCCCGGGGTTTCCCGGCAGGACGAAGACGATGGCCTCGGGCTCGTCGACCCTCAGTTTCCAGGCGAGGGCGGCCTCGCGGCCCCCCGAGCCGAGCACGGCGATGTTCATGGGTTCTCCTCCATCCAGGTCTTCGCTCGGCCGACGGCGTCGAGGCAAACCCTGCCCGCCGCTCCGGTGTAGGATGCGACGTCGAGGGCGAGGAGCCTCGCCCTCGCTTCGGGCGGAAGCTCGAGGGAATCGGCGAGGGCGGGAAGGTCGGCCTTCGAGAAGGGCCTGCCCCGGCTCAAGGCCTTGAGCCTCTCGTAGGCGTCGGGAATTCCGGCGGCCCTGAGAATCGTCTGGGCGGGCTCGGAAAGGAGCTCCCCGTGTTCGGCGAGGACGGCGGCGCACCGCGCGGCGTTGAGCTCGACCCGGGAAAGCCCGGCCATCGTCTCCTCCACCGCGAGGAAGGAGTGGCCGAGGGCGACCCCCATGTTCCTCTGCACCGTGCTTCCCGAAAGGTCCCGCTGCATGCGCGAGCGGACGAGCTTCTCGGAAAGCATCGAGAGGAGGGCGTTCGCGACCGTCGCGTTCCCCTCGGCGTTCTCGAACCGGATCGGGTTGATCTTGTGCGGCATCGTGGAGGAGCCGACCTCGCCCTCCTTCGGCGGCTCGCGGTAGAGGCCGAGCATGAGGTAGAGCCAGAAATCCTGGTCGAGGTCGAGGAGGATGCCGTTCAGCTCCCGGGTCAGGTTGAAATACTCGGCCCAGGCGTCGCCGGATTCGACCTGGGTGGAAAGCTCCGAGAACTCGAGCCCCAGGCCCGTCACGAAGCCCCGGGAGAAATCGACCCAGTCGATCCCGGGAGCGGCCGTCATGAAGGATGCCCAGGTCCCGGTCGCCCCGCCGAATTTGGCGGGAAAATTCAGGGCGGCGATCTTCCGCAGGAGGGGAACGATGCGGTCGAGGTAGACGGCGAGCTCCTTTCCCGCGGTCGTCGGCGAGGCCGGCTGGCCGTGGGTGTGGGCGGGAAAGGGGACGTCGGCCCAGGTTTCCGCCCGCTCGGCGAGGGCGGCGACGAGGCGGCGCAGCTGGGGCAGCTGGACTTCGTCGCGGTAGCCGCGAAGGAGGAGGCTCCAGGCGGGGCTGTTCGTGTCCTCGCTCGTGAGGCCGAAATGGATCATCGAGGGGGTCTTGAGCTTCAGGCGCTCCTGGAGGAAGTACTCCAGGGCCTTCACGTCGTGGTTCGTCGTCCTCTCGATCTCCTTGACCCCGAGGGCGTCGGCCTCGGAAAAGCCAGAGGCGAGGGCGGCTATCCTCTCGCGCTCAGGAGAGGCGAGCGGGGCGAACACCCCCGTGCCGTCAAGGGCGAGGAGATAGGCGCACTCGACCGAGCATCGGGAGCGTATCAGGGCGAACTCGGAAAAATACCTCGAGAGGGATTCGACCTTCCTCCGGTACCTTCCATCGAGCGGCGAAATGGCGAATAACGAAAACTGCTGTTCGGACACGATTGCTCCTTTGATAGGTGAGGAGTGAGCGGTGAGGGGTGAAGGGCAAGAGCGCGGCTGAAAAAGAAAGCCCGGAAGACTTCCGGGAGATCTCCTCCGATCCGCTCACCCCTCACCCCTCACCGTTCACTTCTTCTCTCACCCCTCACTCCTCACCCCTCACCGCTCACCGCTCACTTCTTCTCTCACCCCTCACCTCTTTATCTTCCCTCTCCAGATCCGCCTTCATCTGGGCGATCTCGGAGGCGAAACGGGCGCGGAGCCGGGAGAGGTTCAGGCAGCGGAGGGCGGCGGCGGCGGCGTTTTCCGCGCCGATGACGGTCATCGCAGGGACCTTCGAGGGCATCATCAGGGAAGAGCCGACGTTCGCGAGGTAGTCGCTCGTGTCGGCGAAGGGGGGGCAGCTGATCACGGGAACGTCCAGGTTCGCCGCGAGAGCCCCGCCGAGGCCGTTCGACCTTCCCGCGATGGCGACGACGGCGCCAGGCTCCATGGAGAGGACGTACTCCGAGGCGAATTCGGCCATCCTCTCGCCGTTCTTGTGGGCCGAAAGGACCCTCTCCTCGGCGTAGACCCCGTACTGCTTGAGTATCGAGACGATCCGGTCGGCGAGGGACTTGTCCGATTTCGAGCCCATGACGACGGCCACCCAGGAGTCCCTGATGAGGCCCCTGGCGACGAGGGCGTCGCGGAGCTCGACGGCGCCGTCCCGGCCGGCCGGAACGAGCTCCTTCCCGGTGATCTCGGCGTAGATCCTGAGGTAGCGCCTGGAGGCCTCGGCGACGACCTCGGGCGGAAGGTCGAGGGGCATCTTGCCGCCCTCGGGGGTGTTGTCGAGGAGCCACTGGCGGACGTACTCCTTGTCGAGCTGTTTCGGGTTGGCCTTGTCAGCCTTCCAGCTGTCGGCGTACCAGAAGCGAGAGGAGTCGGGGGTCATCGCCTCGTCGATCAGGATGAGGGAGCCGTCGGGGGCGAAGCCGAACTCGAACTTGGTGTCGACCAGGATGAGGCCCCTGGTCTCGAGCTCCTTCGCGGCGAAGCGGTAGAGGGCGACGGCGGCCTGGGCCATGCGGTCGTAGGTCTCCCTCGAGGCGAGCCCCTCGGCCACGATGCCGTCGGGGGTTATCTCGCGGTCGCTCTCCTCCTTCGTCGTCGGGGTGACGATGGGCTCGGGGAAGCGGTCGCCAGCGGAGAGCCCGTCGGGGACGGTCGCGCCGGAAAAAACACGAACGCCCTTTTCGTAGGCCCGCCTCGCCGAGCCGGCGAGGTAGCCCCGGACGATCATCTCGACCCTGATCGGCTTCGCGTCGGTCACGGCCACGGCGTTCGGGCAGATCGCCTCGGCGAGGTGGTTCGCGATGATGGCCCGGGTCCGTTCGAACCAGTAGTTCGAGATGCCGGTGAGCACCGCGCCCTTCCCCGGCACCGTGTCGTTCAGCACATGGTCGAAGCAGCTGATCCTGTCCGTCGCGACGATGAGCCGCCTTCCGTCCGTCAGCCTGAAACTCTCCCTCACCTTGCCCGAATGGACCTTCTCGAGCTGGGGAGTGGAAACTATTTTGATGTCAGACATATGGTTCTCCTTTTAGGTGAGCAGTGAGGGGTGAGGAGTGAGGGGCAAGAGCGCGGCTGAAAAGGAAGGCCCGGAAGACTTCCGGGAGATCTCCTCCGATCCGTTCACCCCTCACCCCTCACCCCTCACCCCTCACCCCTCACCCCTCACCTCTTTCACGATATTCCTGAACACCAGAAAGCCGTCGGTGAGCTCGTCGGCGCTGCGGCCCTGCCGCTCGAGGAGGCCCCGGTCGGGGCGCTCGGCGATGTGGATGGCGGCCTCGGGATGGGGCATCATCCCCAGGACCCGACCGGTGCCGTCCGTCAGCGCGGCTATCCCGAGCGGCGATCCGTTCGGATTCTCAGGATAGGTTTCGGTCGGAAGCCCGTCGGCTCCGGCGTAGCGCGCCGCCGCGAGCCCTTCCTTCACGAGGGCCTCGGCCGAGACCCCGTCGCCGAAAACGAGACGGCCCTCGCCGTGCCTCACCGGCAGGTAGAGGCTTTCCACCCCGGCGAGGAAGGGGGTCCGCGAGGGCTGGGCGACGGCGAGGGTGACCCACCGGTCCTCGAACCGTCCCGAGGCGTTGAAGGTGAGCGAGGCGTCCTGTATCCGCTTCCCGCCGACGTCGGGGAGGAGGCCCGCCTGGACCAGGACCTGGAAGCCGTTGCAGATCCCGAGGATGAAGCCGCCCTCTGAGCGGAAGCGGTCGAGCTGGTCGAGCAGGGTCGATCCGTCGGCCGTTTTCCGGTAGCGGATCATGTCGGCGAGCACCCGGCCCGAGCCGAGGTCGTCGCCGAAGGAGAACCCCCCCGGGATGTGAACGATGTCGTAGTCCCCGATCGAGGCGAGGCCGGCGAAGAGATCGCTCAGGTGGACGATGTCGGCCCTCGCCCCAGCCAGCCGGTAGGCGGCGGCCGATTCCTCCTCGCAGTTGATGCCGAAACCAGAAAGAACGATTGCCTTTACCATGATGCGCCTCCGGGACCGCTCTTCCAGCTTGCGACGAGGTCCGAAACGGGGATATCGATCAGCGGAGACGGCGGGAAGCCGTGTCCACCCGGGGTCGACGGGAAGCCGGAACCGGCGTCATTCGCCGGCGGTCGACCCGAGGAAGCGGCCGGGGCCTCGACGACCAGAGAGCCGGCGTCGGTGACGATGCCGAGGCGGAAGGCGCTCTCTCCCATGAGGTTCTCGAAGAGATCGGTCTTCTCCGGGATCACCGACACGACGAAGCGGGAATGGCTCTCGGAAAAGAGGGCGACCCCGGGCTCGAGGCCGAGGGCGTCGAGGTCGATAGCCGCGCCGAGGTAGCGGGATGGGGAGCCGGCGGGGCCTTGAGCCCCGGAGCCGCCGAAGCAGCACTCGGCGAGGGTCACCGCGAGGCCGCCGTCCGAACAGTCGTGGCTCGAGGCGAGGTAGCCCCGGCGGTGGGCCTTCATCATCTTAGTGTAGGTCCCCCTGGCCTCGACGAACCTGACCTGGGGGATGGTTCCGCCCTCCAGGCCGAACCCGGATGAGAACTCCGAAAAGCCGAGCTCGTCCCGGGTTTTCCCCACGAGGTAGACGATGTCGCCCGGTTTCTTGAACTCGGCGGTTACGATTTTCCTCACGTCCGCGATCGCGGCGGCCGCCGAGTAGAGGACGGTCGGAGGCACGGAAATCTTCACCTTCCCCGCCCGAAAATCGTTCTTCATGCTGTCCTTCCCGCTCGTGAGCGGGATGGAGTAGGCGGTCGAGGCGTCGTAGAGGGCCTCGCACATGCGCACGAGGGCGCCGAGCTTCTTCTTTCCGTCGGGATTGCCGACCGGATCCCAGGCGGAGTCGGGCACGCAGAAGTTGTCGTTGACGCTCCAGAAGCCTCCCGAGCCGAGGAGGGGAAGCTCCCCGCCGACCGAGACGATCTGCCTGACCGCCTCGTCGAAAGCCCCGGCGCTCGAGGCGTAGGGGTCGACGTCCGCGTACTTCGGGGCGATGCCGTTCGAGACGGCTATCCCCCCCCATCCCTCGAGGTCGACGCGGACCACGCCCGCATCCTGAGGCGCGTTTCCGGAGAGGCCCGAAAGGGGCTTGAGCACCGTCCGGCCCTTCACCTCGTGGTCGTATCGCCTGACGATCCCTTCCTTGGAGCAGACGTTGGGCCTCGAGAGGACGGCCTTGAGCGCCGCGTTCCAGTCGAAATCCGGGGGAAGCCGGGTCGAGGGGGAAACGCTGGACCCGGCTGCCCTCGCCGAGGGAAGGTTTCCGGCGGCCCCGCCGCGGGCCGACCTCTCGGCGGCGGCCTTTTCGGACGCGCCGGGCCAGCAGAGCTCGGCCTCCATGTGCTTCCTGGGGAGGCCCTCGTGGAGGAAGTCGAGGCCGAGCCAGGCGACCCGCGCCCCGTTCCAGCGGATGTCTAGCCTCCCGGTGTCGGTGAACTCGCCGATGTCCGTGATCTCGACCTCGAACCGCTTCGCGAGGGCTTCGAGGAGGCGGGCCTTTTCGGGCTCGATGCAGAGGGTCATCCTCTCCTGGCTTTCCGACACGAAGATCTCCCAGGGCTTGAGCCCCGGATACTTGAGCGGCACCCGGTCGAGGTGGACGACGGCACCCCCGAGCCCCTGGGCCGGGTTGTCGGGCCTGGCGAGCTCGCCTATCGAGGAGGAGAGCCCCCCCGCCCCGTCGTCGGTGCAGGAAAGGACGAGGCCCTCGGCGCAGGCCCTCTCGAGGAAGTCGGACATCAGCTTCTGGGTGATCGGGCTTCCGATCTGGACGGCCGTCCTCGGGGACTTCTCGTCGAGCTTGCCCGAGGAAAAGGTGGCGCCGTGGATGCCGTCCCTGCCGACCCGGCCCCCCGCCATGTAGATCCTGCAGCCCGGCCTCACCGGCTTTTCCCAGGAGGGCTCGCCGGGGTAGTCGGAGCGGAGGATGGCGCCCGTTCCGCAGTAGACTAACGGTTTGCCGCGGTAGCGGTCGTCGAAGACCACCGAGCCGTTCACCGTCGGGATGCCGGACTTGTTGCCGCCGTCCTCGATGCCCTTCACCACCCCCGCCATGATCCGGGCGGGATGGAGCTGGCCGGGATGGAGGGGTCCCGAATAATCGGGGGGAGCGAAGCAGAGGACGTCGGTGTTGAACAGGAGCCTCGCGCCGCCCCGTCCCGTCCCCATCGGGTCGCGGTTCACCCCGACGATGCCGGTCAGGGAGCCGCCGTAGGGATCGAGGGCCGAGGGGGTGTTGTGGGTCTCGACCTTGAAGGCGAACATGCGCTTTTCGTCGATGCGGACCAGGCCGGCATTGTCGGAGAAGACCTTGACGATCCAGTCCTCGCCGGCCGCCTCGAGGTCGGCCCTGACCCTGGTCGTCGAGCCGACGATGAAGGTCTTGAAAAGGGAGTCGACGGTCCGGTGGAGGCCGGTCGCGGGATCCAGGCAGTCGATCGCCGCGGCGAACTCCTTGTGCTTGCAGTGCTCGCTCCAGGTCTGGGCGATGATCTCGATCTCGCAGTCGGTCGGCATGGGGTCGAGGCCGGCGGCGGCGCGGAGGCCCGCCTCGGCGCTGTCGGCGAAACCGGCCTTGACCGCCTCGATCTCCTCGCGGGTGAAGGCCCAGAGCCTCTCCTCGGAGAGCCGGACGAGCTCATCCATCGGCCGGTCGAGGTCGATCCGTTCGACGGCTGAGGAGGCGGGAAGCTCGACATCGGGAACGTAGTCGAAGCCCGCGAGGCTCGATCCGTGCCAGAAGCGGTTGATCAGGGGGTTTCCGAGGAGCTCGGAGGAGATCCGTTCGATCTCGGCGTCGGTAAGGGGGTTCTCGAACCAGAACACGTCCTGGGAAAAGACGGCCTGGCCGGATGGCCGGGGCAGATCGGGAAAGAGGTCGAAGAGGACTCGCTGGGCCGAAAAGCCCTCGTCGTCGGTCACGCCGGGGTGGCGGGCGACGACGACGACCCTGGAAAACCCGGGAAGGGCCGAGTAGCCGCTTGAGCCCTCGAGCGCGAACTCGTGGAGCGGGGCCTCGCAGAGGCCGGCCGCGGCGAACCTTTCGAACTCGTCCGATCCGAGGGGAACGACGATCGTGAAGAGCTTGCCCGAACGCACCGCGCCCGTTTCGATCGACAGGGTTTCCCCGATGACTAGTCGCGTCCTCTCGCCCGTCGCGTCCGGCATTCCCGGTTTCGAACGGCGCAGGACGCGGCCCGTAGCATTGCTATGCACAGTCCGCCTCCGGTTCGTCGTCCGGACCCGAATCCGCCCTATTTTTCAGGGCGAACGAAGGCCAACGCGCCGGTCGGCAGTTCCGCGGCGAGGGCGCCCGCGGGGACGATCGTGACCGTCCTTCCGTCCGGGCCGCTTGCCGTGATCCGTCCTGCCGTTCGCGCTTCGAATCCGTACGACGAGATGATATCGCATGACTTCTCGGCCTCTCCGCGGGGGAGGACGATGAGCATGCCGTTTCCCATGTTCCAGTTCTGATAGGCCGCCTCGAGTTTCAGCCGCCCGAGCCTTCTCACGCCCTCGACGACATCGCCGGGCGGAAAGAGGGAGTCGAGCTCGGCCGAGAGCCCGGTCAGCTTGAGGACGCGGCCGAGGTTGCCCGGTATGCCGCCCCCCGTCACGTGGGCGACGGCGTGGAGGTCGAGTCCCGCCGACTGGAGGGCTATGACGGCCCGGCAGTAGATCCTCGAGGGCTCGAGGACGGCCTCTCCCCAGCTCTTCCCGGGGGCGAAGGGTGCGTCGTGCCACTCGGGACCGAAGGCCTCAGCGAGGACGGCGCGGACGACGGAAAAGCCGTTGGACCTGAAGCCCGTCTCCCCGATGGAAACGACGGCGTCGCCGGGAATGACGGACCTGCCGTCGATCATGGAGGCGCCCTGGGGGAGGACGCCGATCGCCGTCGCGCACCAGTTGAAATGCATCCCCGGGCCGTAGCCCGAGATCCGGTCGCCCAGCTCGGCTATCTCGCCGCCGGTGACGGCGACCCGGGCAAACGAGGCGGCTTCGGCGAGGCCGAGCATGAGTTCTTCTATGGTTTCCGGTTCGATCCGGTTGACGTCGATGATGTTCGAAAGGCTCGTCGGCTCGAGTCCCACCGCGGCGAGGTCGTCGACGGCCATGGCGGCGAGATCCCAGCCGAGGCTCCGGTAGAGCCCCGTCCTCTCGGCGACCTCGATCTTGGTGCCGATGCCGTCGCTCGTCATGCCGATGAGGCGGTCGCCGAAACGCATGACGTTGGCGAAGGCCCCGTCCACGTCGAGGGCGACTTCTCCGTCGGCGCCGGCGCGGGTATTCCAGGTTGTCTTGGCGAGGGAAAAGGCGCGCGACGACCCAGAGCGGCTTCGGTCCGTATTGGCGCCGCTCGAGTTTCCGGGATCGATCCCGGTCTTCGTCGCATCGGGAGAACTGTCGGCTTTGGCCTTGGGTTCCATAACGACTTATACTGTACCTTCGTCCGGCGTGTCAACAAGCCGATACACACCAGCCATGGTGGGCTCCTGCCGCGGTAGCGCTCAACGTCAATTCCGGGATAGAATAAGCGCATGAGCGAAGGGAAAAAGCCGACCGGGGAACATTCAGCCGACGCCGGGGCCAAGACTCCGGGGAACACCGCAACGAAGGGAACCGCAGCGAAAAGAGACGCCTCCGGTACTTTTGGAAAGCTCCGTATCGGCGACAACTGGAACGCCATCACGATCATCGCGCTCTCGCAGAGCAACCCCCTCAAGGCGATCGCGGAATTCGTCGAAAACTCGATCGACGCGAAAGCGAGGAATGTCACCATCATCAGGGGAAAGGACAAGGGCGACTACTACCTCAAGGTGATCGACGACGGCGAAGGGATTACAGATTTCACCTACGTGGCCACCCATATCGGCGACTCGATAAAGCGCCGCCTCAAGAAAGAGGGAGCACTGGGCATCCAGGGCGAGTTCGGCATCGGATTGCTGAGCTTCTGGACGGTCGGCGACGAACTCGTCATCACCTCCTCGGGAAGCGACGGAAAGGCTCGGCGGATGAAACTCGTGAAGGGAAATCCGTCCTACGCCGTCAGGGAGATACCGGAGCTGTTCGGGAAACCGGGCACCGAACTCGCCATTCGCCCCATTCTCGCCGGCGTCCGACAGCTTTCGGGAGAGAAGATACAGAACTACCTCGCCTCGGAGCTCCGGGATCGCATCGGGAAAACGGGGGTCACCATCCGGATCGTGGACAGGCCGGCGAAGAAAGAGCTCGTCGTCGAGCCCCGGCAATTCCACGGGCGCCTCATCCACAACCTTCCCGAGGCGGCCAATCCCCTGGGTGAAATTTATGCGGAACTCTACATCTCCGAGCCGAAGGACGAAAACCATATTGGCCTCTACCGACTCGGCACGCGGGTCATGCCCGACCTCACGCGGATCGAACGGTTCGACCGGTTCCCGTGGAACTCCCGCTACCTCGAGGGCATCATCGACGCTTCGTTCCTCCAGCTCACCCCAGGAACGCGAGAAGGCATAGTCTACGACAACGCCTTCGAATCCTTCGCGGTTTCGCTCGAGACGATCGAGGAAACCCTCGCGGAAACGATCCGCGAGCAGGAGAAGGCGGCCGAGGAGGAAGCGAGCAAGGATATCCTTCACAGAGTGACCCGCGCGCTTCGCGAGGCGATTCTGCTCTTGCCGGAAGAGAATTACGGTTGGCTCTCGGCGAACGCGGTGAAAAAGGCGGAGAACGGCCCGGCGAGATCCCCCGGGACGGGAAATTCCCCGGCGCTGGAGACGGGGGACGGGGCATTCGCCGATACGCCCCTCCAGGGCTCGATTCTATCCGAGCCGACGACCGGCAGCCAGGAGGAACGCCAGGAAGCCCAAAAAAACTTCTTCGACTATCCCGGTCCCCTCCGCACCGTCATCGTCTCGCCCGCATCCTGCATCGTGGGCGTCGGCAAGAAGCGGCGCTTCCGCCTCGTCGCGAGAGACAAGAGCAGACGTCAGATCGATACGGGACTCGACGTCCGCTGGAGAATCGACGAGGGTTCCGGATCCCTCGATACGACCTCCGGATCTTTCGTCGAGTTCACCGCCCCCGAAGAGCCCGGCATCACGATCCTGGAAGCGAACGCGAGTCAGACGGACGGGCCGATCCTCGGCGCCCAGGCCATCGTCACCGTGACCGCGGAACTCCTTGGCGGCGAAAACCGGGGAGACCAGGAAAACAGGCGGGGGCTCCCGGGTTACACCTACCTCCATTCTTCAGGCGAACTCTGGCGCTCCCGCTTCGATGAAATCCACAACCTCATCATCATCAATTCGGGCCATGCCGATTTCATCTTCGCCGCCAGGCTTCCCAATCGAAAGCTCCGCTACATCGCCAGGCTCTATGCGAAGGAACTCGTCCTCGCCAATTTTCCCGAGGCAAACCGGGAGGCGCTTCTCGAACGGATGATCGAGCTGAATCTCTACATGGAGGAGAACCTGAAATAGCCCCGATCCGGCCCCGGGGCTTTCGATTGACTCGTTTCCGCTATTTCTTTACCTTGTACGCACACTGTAGTGCATGAGGTGAAACGTGTTGAAAATTCTGTTGCTCGGCAACGAAACGCTGAAAAAAACGGCCGAGCCGGTTAAGGATATCGATCAGGACCTGCGCGAATACACCCAGCAGATGCTCCGCGCGATGAAATCGGGCCGGGGAATCGGCCTCGCGGCGCCCCAGGTCGGCCGGCTCGAACGGTTTTTCGTCTGCCAGGTCGAGGACGACGAACCGAGGGTCTTCATCAATCCGGAGATCATCCGGACCTCGCCAGACGAGGT
Organism: Spirochaetaceae bacterium UBA1318; assembly: GCA_002307015.1. Lineage (GTDB taxonomy): Bacteria > Spirochaetota > Spirochaetia > Treponematales > UBA1318 > UBA1318. The sequence continues at coordinate 22,732 of DBTK01000091.1, read as the reverse complement.
CATCTACGAGGAAGGCTGCCTTTCCATCCCCAACCTCTGGGCCAACGTCAAGCGCCCCTCGGCGATCAGCATCCAGGCCTGGAACGAGAAGGGTAGGCCCTTCACCCTCGACGCCGAGGGAATCCTCGCCCGGGTCATCCAGCACGAGTTCGACCATCTGAACGGGATCCTCTTCGTCGACCGCCTGAGCGAGACCCAGCGGAAGCGTCTCATCGAGCAGTTCGAGAAACGGATGAGGATGTAGGCGGGCGGTTCCATGGGAGGCGGCATGTTGAGAGTTCTCTTCGCGGGAAGCCCCGAGATATCCATACCCACCCTCGAGGCCATCGCGGCCTCGCATCGGGTCGTCGGGATTCTCACCAACCCCGACTCGGTTTCGGGACGGGGAAAACTCCCCACCGCCACCGCCGTCGCCTCGAGGGCCGAGACCCTCCTCCCCGGCGTGCCGGTCCTGAAGCCCGAGCGTCTCCTCGCCGAGGCCAGGGAGGCCATTTCGGCCCTCCGGCCCGACATCCTCGTCGCCTTCGCCTACGGCAAGATCTTCGGCCCCAAATTTCTCGCCCTGTTCCCGAAGGGCGGGCTCAACGTCCACCCTTCCCTCCTCCCCCGCTACCGGGGTGCGACGCCGATCCCGGCCGCCATCCTCAACCGCGAGGCCGAAACGGGGGTCACCGTCCAGCGGCTCGCCCTCGAGATGGACTCGGGCGACATCCTCGCCCAGGAAAGGATGGCCCTTACCGGGCGGGAAACGACCGGGTCTTTGAGCGCCCGGGCCGCCGCCGTCGGGGCCGCCCTCCTCGCCCGGGTCCTCGCCGACATCGAGGCGGGCCGCGAGAACGCGACCGTCCAGGACGGGAGCCTGGCCACCACCTGCGGCCTCATCGGCAAGGACGACGGCCTCGTCGACTGGAACCTCACGGCACCGGAAATCGACGCCCGGGTCAGGGCCTACGACCCCTGGCCGGGTGCCTTCACCTTCCTCGACGGCACGAGGCTCTCCATCCTCGCCTCGGGAATCTACGCGTCCTCGGCCTCCGACGAAGGCGAAATCCTAAAAGCACCCGGGTTCTCGCCCGCTCCAGGCCTCGAGCCGCCGGCTCCGGCCGGCTCCGTGATCGGTGTAGACAAGCAGGCCGGTATTTTGGTACAAACAGGAAGCGGGATCGTCTCCATCGAACGGCTGCAGCTCCAGACGAAGAAGGCCCTCGATTGGAAATCTTTCCTGAACGGCACGCGCGGACTTCTAGGCGCCTGCCTTGGAACCGGTCATGAACATAAAACTGCCGTTTGAGCTTCCCGATATCAATTCAATCGATCAGCGCTCCTACAGGCCGATCGTCATCGCGTGCATCGTGGTGATCTCCCTCATGATCGTCTCGGGAATCATCGTCTTCACGCTTTCGCTCCGCGGCGCCGAGCAGACCATGGTTCCGGACGTTCGGGGCATGGATATCGGGGCGGCCCTCGTCGACCTCCAGGAAAAGGAGCTCTATCCCCGGGTCCAGCTGAGATTCTCCCAGAACGCGGCCGACAAGGGCACGATCCTCGACCAGAAGCCGGGTCCCGGAACCATCGTCAAGGCGGGAAGGCGGATCAACCTCGTCGTCAGCCGCGGCGTCGTCATCGACAAGGTCGAGAATTTCGTCGGCCAGGACCTGAACGAGATCAAGATCCACCTCCAGACCCTGTTCACCTCGAACAAGCCCCTCCTGACCATCAAGGAGCCGCCGATATACGTGTACAACAAGGCGGCCCCCGGCGTCGTCCTCGAACAGAAGCCCGTCGCGGGCACCGACATTTCCGGCCCCACCGAGCTCGTCTTCGTGGTCAGCCGCGGCCTCGAGAACGCCGAGGTGACGGTCCCCTCCCTCGTCGGGCTGTCCGTCGCCGACGCCCTCTCCCTCGTCGAGAGAACGGGGATCTTCTTCACCTGCGAATCCCGGAAGGGGGGGAGCCGCGAGGTCCCCGCCACCGTCGTGTCCCAGACCCCGGCGCCCGGCAGCGTGATCGCCGTGAACGCGAGGATGAATTTCGTCATAGCCGAGCCGGCCAAGGGCAACCCGAAACTGGTGTTCGGCATCCTCAAGCAGGTCCTTCCCGATTACCCCTACCCCCTCCAGCTGAAGGCCGAGGCGATATACCCGAGCGGCGAGCGCGTGGCGCTCCTGACCGTCAAGCATCCCGGCGGCGAGCTGACCGTCCCCTACCTGGTTCCTCCCGATTCCACCATCTCGGTGAGCATTCTTAACAAGGAAGTTATCCGGTTCGACGTCAAGGCCCCGACCGCCCCGTAAGCGCTCTCGAGAGGCGCGCCTTTGCCGCGTGCCGATTCAAGGAGGCTACCCACGATGAACTACCACGTCGAAACCGTCTTCATGCGGATCTTCGATATCGGACGGACGGTCGATTTCAAGCGGCTCTCGCAGATCATTCCCGCCATCGAGGATATCTACGTCATCACGAGCAGGGACACGCCGCTGTCGATAAAGCTCGCCGTGCCCTACCTCCTCCAGATCGACCGCCGCAACTTCCCGCCGGGCGGACCCTTCCAGGACATCTCGCTCGCCGCCAAGATCTATGCCGACGGGGCGATCACGATGATCGTCAGGCTCCATAAAGTCTGCGAGCTGACCGAGCTCCACACCCTGAGGTGGACCCAGTTCGAGCTGGACGGCAGGATCCTCACCATCGACTCGTGGATCCAGGAACAGTTCAAGAAGCTTTTCGAGAAGATCAAGCCGGCCGTCGTGTTCGAGCAGTACGTGTTCGATACCTTCGATTACGAGCCCTACGCGGCCTTCTGCGTCGTCGATCCCGTCGACAACCCGGCGGAGGTGATCAGAGAAAACGCCCAGTACATCTCGGCCTTCCTGCTCGGGGAGAACCCGAGCGTGAAGCTCCACCAGTCCCAGGTGCTCAACACCCTCGGCCACCCCTTCAGCTTCCGCTCGAACGACCTCGCCATCTTCGATATGGACCGGTGCATCATCTTCGATCCCGAACGGGATTACGAGGATCTTCTCCTCATCATCGAACACGCGAACTACCAGCTCCTCGAGCTCAGGACCCTGGACAAGCTCCTGGACCGCTGGATCGACGAGGCCGAGAACGACCTGAGAATCGTCAACAACGGCAAACAGAACAAGATTAAAACCCTGAGGCTGAAGCTCGCGAACCTCCAGGCCCTCCGCTTCGACGCCCTCCTGATCCTGGAAAACCTCGAAAACTCGTCCAAGATCATCGGCGACTACTACCTGGGCCAGGTCTACTCGAACCTCTGCTCGCTGCTTTCGACCTCGGAATGGGAGCACAACATCCAGCGCCGCATCGAGACCCTGGAAAGCATCTACACCCTCGCCAAGGGCGACGCGAACGAGCGCATGATGATGTTCCTCGAGATGACGGTGGCCCTGATGATCGCGGTGGAACTCGTCGCCTTCGTCGTGCCGCTGTTCCAGCACTGAGCCGTTTAATCGTGCTAAACGGACTTCGACCTGCGGTACGCCGAGGGCGTCAGGCCGGTCCAGCGCTTGAAAGCCTCGTTGAACGTTGACTTCGAGTTGAAACCCGACTCCATGGCGATATCAAGGATCTTCACCTCACGGGGCCCCGAATCGAGCCTGCATCGCACTTCCTCAACGCGGAGCCGGTTGATGAAGTCGTAGTAGTTTACCTTTCCGCCGAGGTTGATGACCTTCGAGAGCTCGGTCCGCGAGTAACCGAGGGATCGAGCGAGATCGGGGAGCATCAAATCCGCCGAGCGGTAGAGCCTCTGACTTCGGGTCGCGTCCTCCACGAGAGCGAAGAGCCCAGTCCATTTCTCAGAGCCCTGTTCCGCAACCTCCGGCTCGGGACCGTCCTCGGCCTGCGGAAGAGCGGATATCAGATCGAGCCTTCCCATGGCCACCCAGCCCACGAAGACGATGCAGAATACCAGGCTGCACGCGATGAACGCGTTGAATCTCACGAGCGGAGCTCCGCGGAGCATGAGGACGTCTATGACGGCGAAGCAGAAGAGCATCACCTGGACGCACACGAGAAAGAGCAGCAGCCAGTTGCGCGCATAGCGGCCGATGTCCGAGACAAGATCCCGGAGCCCGAGGCGGTAGCGCCGGTATTTGAGCAGCGAGAGGCTGGAGTAGCACCACAGGCTCGCCTGCAGGTAGAGCCATATCGCCCATTCCTCCGGGCGAGTGGTTCTCGCAGGGTTCACCCACGCGTCGACGAAGGCTGTCTTGGCGCTCGCAGGCTCAAGAAAGAAGGGCGAGAGATAGGCGAGAGATGCGAGGAAGGGCAGGAAATGCAGGATCATCGGCCACTTCAGCGCGAAGCGTCGATCGGCGAGGGCCGAAACGTAGAGGAAGAGAAGGGGGCCGACGAGAAACTGGCCCGGAATGTAGGTTTTGACAAGGCAGGGGACGAGCCGATAGAGGCCGGTCGGGAAAATCGACTCGTAGGTAATCGAAAGGCCCAGAGCCACGATGAACCCGGCCAGGAAGTAGTTGGCGCCTCCCCGACTGGGTCTGCAGAAGAGCACCGACGCGAAAAATAGTGCAAAGAGCGAACCGAACCCGGAAATCAAGCCAGGAATCATGAAGCAGCCTCTGCCGTTGTCTACATCTGCGCAATCATACCACAGCGGCGTCGGCCCCTCCAATAGGTCCGGCTGGATTCCCGAGGACGAAGTTCTTGGTCCGGCTGGACTCCTGCGGACGAAGTTTGTTCGGACTCAGGCTACTGTCATTCCATCTGCGGGCACATGCCGGAGATGAGATTAAACGGGAGGCTGATAAAATGAAGATGCGACTCATCGCCTTTGCAGCGGCAGGTGTTCTGGTTTCCTTTCTTTTTTCCTGCAACATGGGCTTCTTCCAAAAGCACTCAAGCTCATCAAGTTCGTCAAGCTCCTCAAGTTCGTCAGGCTCAACGAGCTCCTCGACCGCCACTCTCGCCGCCTACAAAGTAAAGGAAGTGGGGGCGCGCACCGACTCGGCCGGCGCCGCCTTGCCGTCCGACGCGCAGCCGATGGGCGGCGCGGTCGCCACGGCTCTTTCGAGGAAGCAGCTCTACCTCGGAGGGGCGACCTACGCCTCCTCAAACTCGTCGCTCCTCGATCTCTCGGCCGGACCCTCGGCGCCTACGTCCAAGATGGCGCAAACATCGGCTGATACCTCCAGCTGGATCTCCTATCCCCATGCCGCCACGGCGGCCAGGCTTTCGGCCAAAGGGACGCAGAGCGTCGTGTCGATCGTCTTTATTCCCACCAATGGAACCGGCAACACGCTCGGAGATAGTGGCACCGCGGAGCTCGTCGATTGGGACGGCAGCACCCAAACGATCACCTCTTTTGACAGCAAAAAATCCATCACGGTAAATTGGCCATACAACGGAGCGAGCACGGTCCAGTGGAACCAGGCCGTGGTCTCCATTGCGGCGGGGGACATCGACGGCGACGGCAAGGACGAAATCGGCGTCTGCATCGGCAACTACTTCGCCGTCGTCGATGACGATCTGACGACGGTCCTTTATGAGAGCTATCTCACTTCAGACGGGAAGCCCTACACGCGGGATCATTTCCATGCAAGCTGCGTCGCTTCCGGCGACGTGAAGAACGACGGAGGCGTCGAGTTCGTGACGACCTGCGGCGAAAATACCGGTACGCAGGGAACCTACGCGGTCTTCGGCTGGAGCGGTTCCGCGGTGACTAAAATCGTTTCCGGCAACCTTGGCGGGAGCGACTGCGTGCTCAGGTTCGCCAACGTCGCCCTGGGCGAGCTCGACTCGACCTCGGGCAAGCAGTACGTGCTGTTTGGGGGCCTCGTTTCCGATGCCCAAAGCGGGCTCGTCGCCACGCTCTGGAACTCAGGTACCCTCGATCTGAAGGCGACATATAAACCCTCCTACGATCCGTCGAGCAATCCCGTCCCGCCTCTCGTCTGCTTCAATCCCGCTGGCAAGGCCACGACGTTACAGGACGATGTCCTCTTCTGCAATCGGGTGGTGAAGTACTCGGCTTCGAGCGGATCCACGACGGCTGGTTTTGCGGACGCCTTTCCCTCAGCCCAAACCACCATCAACAACCCCGTCTGCACCGACGTCGTAGCCGATGAGGTTTATTACAATTATGGTACGATGGGGGTAGAGAGCGAACTTGTCTCCCTCAGGAATGTGAGCGGCACGGGCGGCTACGTCGATGTCTACGGCCTCGACCAGACCGGCCGATTCGGGCTGCTGCAGAGCCTGTCCGTCACCTACCCGTCGAACAACTATCAGAGCCTCGCCCTGGCCGACTTCGAGGGGAAGAGCCTGGTTCTTCGGTACGTGAGCCACACCGTGAAGTACTCCAATCCGGCGGTGATCGCCGTCCTCGCCTCTCCTCCCTACTACGCGGACGCGACCGGCACGGCCTCCTTTGGCAACGGGAGCACGACCTTCGGCACGACGACGGGAACGAGCACGAGCGAGAGCGCTTCATTCACCGTGTCCGCCACCTACTCCCTCGGCGTGGAGGCCGAGGCTCCATTCGAGGGCGACCTGGCCAAGGCGAGCGCCAAGGTGACCGTAGGCGCGAGCGTGACCATGGGATTCGAGTTCGAACAGTCGATGGAGTACACGCACTCGTACACGACGATGGCGGGGGAGGATTCGGTCGTCTATTCCTGCGTGCCCTTCGACGTGTACAGCTATACGATTCTGAGCGCGCCAAATTCGAAATCGGTCGGGGATACCATGACGCTCGATTATCCACGAGAGCCCCAGCTCATCAACATGGAGCGCGGCGAGTTCAACAGCCTGCCCGGCAATAAGATTCAGATCGGGTCGAGCGTGCTCTCGCACACCCTGGGCATTCCCGGCAGCTACCTAAAAAAGAGCGAGATGGCGGCCAAATGCAAGGCCACAAGCGGGATGTATGATTCGGCAGGAAGCTCCGCGGCAAGCGGAAACGCACAGCTGACGGCGGATTCGGTCACCAAGACGTCATCGGGGACCGATCATTTCGGCAGTGAGGTTTCCGTGGAGACAGAGGGCGAGGTTACCGCGGCCTTCGTCACCTTCGGCACCACCAACGGCTTGTCAACCGAGTTCGAGTTCACGATCGGGTATACGGACTCCACCGAGGTCGAGGGGCAGGTGCCGGCCGTGCTTGCGTCGGATGCGGGCTTCAACTACGGTGTCGGGCTCTACTCCATGAAAGACACGGGCATACAGTCAACATCCTTCCTCGTCGCCACCTATTGGGTCGAGTGATCGTGAAGGCGGGGCACGGAAGGGCTGCAGCTGCGCCCGCGCCCTTGCTCCGAGCGGCCGACGGCCCGTCTTCGCCTGGTTGAAATCCCAGGTCCTCTCGAGCTCACTGGCCCGAGAGGGGGGCAATCCTCGTGTCGGCCGAGAGGGACTCGCCCGTTTCCCTCTTTTCGGTCCCGCCCGAAAGGCCGAACACGTCGCCCCGCTTGAGCGAGAAAAAGGCCTTTTCCGCCGGAAAGCCGGATCCGGCCTTTCCCATCAGCCCGAACCTCCCTTCGATCCCGCAGATCATGAACCTCGTCTTTCCCGCTTTGTTGAGCATGGGATCCGACACCACCCGGAAGGGCCTCGCCCCCGGATCATCGCGGCCCGGCCACGAGGCCCCCTTCGCCCCAATGGCGAGGTAGGACATCTTGAGCTCTTCCTTGTCGATCCGCGCGGCGCGGGCGAGATCACGGACATGGGGGGGCAGTTCCCATCTCACCTCCGCATGGCAGGTTCCCGCGTCCTGGAGGAGGGCCGGACAGGGTCCGCGGAAGAGGCAGGGCCCGAGGATCGGGTAGCCCCTGGAAACGAGGATGTCCCTCAGGGCGAGAAGCTCCCGCGAGGTGGACAGGAGGGCCGGTTCCAGGATGAGGACGAAGCCGCCCGGCCCGAGGCGCTTCGCTGCCTCCTCGACGAGGGATGACTTGAGATCAAGTCCCGACGCGCCGCCGTTTTTTTCGCCGATCTCGTTCAGGACGTGACCGAAGGCGACGCAGCCGAACCGTTTATCCCCCGTGTCGGGAAGCTGCCCGCCCTCGGCCCGCCAGAGTCTGGTTTCCGCATGAAAATGGCCCTCGGCGAGGGCCGAAAGGGCGGCGAGGGCGCTCGGGCTTCCATCGCAGGCGACGACGGGTCCGAAGCCCGCATCCGAAAGCGCCGAGGCCACGGGACCGGGCCCGCTTCCGATGTCGAGGACCCCGGACTTCCCGGGAAGCCCGATGCCGCGGCGAACGAGATCGTCGATCACGTACCGGGTTTGGGCGTAGGAAACGGACCAGTAGAAGAGAAGGTAGGCGCCGAGGAGGCGGGGATCGTCAAGGTATCCGGCTCCGGCGAGGGCGCGGGCTCCGGTGAGCCCCCTCGAAATATCCCTGACGGCCCCTCCTGCTATCCTCGTCTCGGCCTCGGTCAGCCGGTCGGCCGGCGGGGAACCGATCCTGCGCGAGGCCGGGACGGAACCATGCGAAGTCCGGTCAGGCCGCGAACCGGGCCCCGGCACGAGGGCATTCCCGCCGTTGAGGGAAACCCTCCAGTGCTCGATGAGCCGGGGAATCCATTCGCGGAGGCTGGAGGGATCCGAGGCGACCGGGGATTGAGGCCGCTTCACAGCCCGGAGCCGTCGCCGGGAATCGTCGGCTTCGCCCGTGCCGATTCCGGGGCGTTGAAATAGTAGAGGGGGACATAGCTCGAGAGGATGAATATCGAATAGATGAGGGAAAAGAGCACGGCGCGGGGATTGCCCATGCCCTCGGCGATCTCGTCCGTGAAAACAGTGGGCCGGCCGATGATATCCCAGCTGTTCAGCCTCACGAACCGCCCCAGATAGACGCCGAATCCGCTTACCAGGATGGCGAGAATGGCCACCATCCAGCCCCGTGCCGCGCCGAACCGGGTTCGGAACAGCCGATGAACCAGGTAAAGGGAAAAAAGCCCGATGACGTGGGCGGTGAAGGCGAAAGCCGATTTCATCACCAGATCGTACCATTGGAGCGAGGTTCCCGAGAAAAATCCCCCCGCCGGTCCCTGCGGGTATTCCCGCCGGATGAGGTGGATGAAGTCGGTGAAGATGTAGGGAGCGTTCGGATAGAGGCAGAGCCAGGCGATGAACAGTAGCGCCCCGAGGATTTTTTTGTTCCTTCCCCAGTCCCGCCTCACCAGGCAGAGGGCGACCGCGGCCAACATGGGCGTCCAGGCGAGGAAAAGGTTCCAGAAGAGAAAGAAAAAGACGGTCGTGCCGGTCGCGACCATGCGCAGGCCTGCAAGACCGAGACAGGTCAGGGAAGAGGCAAAGAGGGCGATGGTCAACCGGCGCAGGTATCGCGCCGAGAGCAGTTCTCCGTCAAGCATACGGACTGATTCTATCCGCTCCATCCCAAAAAAACAACAATGGCCGAGGTCTCCTGGAAGGGAAACCGACCGGTGGCGGGAGATTCCCTCTCTTCGGACCATCTTTGTCTGATTCGATGTTGAGACCGGCCCCGGCCCTCCCGATACTGGAGATATATGGTTCACTCGATTCCGTAGTATCGGCCCATCCCTTTTCCGAGAGGAGCATTTAATGAAGAAAGCCGTTTTCGGCCTTATTTTTCTCGCCTTCGCGGCCGTCATCGCCTCGGGCCAGGGTTTCGAAAAGGAAAACCTGTATACCGTGCAGGGGAACGCCCATATCAGCCTCGTTTTCTCCGAGGTCAACGACTTCGTGCGCCTCGCCTATTCCTACCCGACGACGATGAACGGCAAGAGCTATGGCGGATACTACTATCTGGACATCAAATACCCCATGAAGAAATACAACGGGGTCAAGGAAATAACCCTTTCCATCGACGACGAGAAGCCGCTCTCGCTGGAAACCCGCAACATGGTTGACGTCAGCTCGAAAACGTACAAAAACTACGGCCTCAACCTGGACGACAAGATCATAGACCGACTGGTGGCGAGCGGCGGCTTCAGCATCCGGATCGTCTTCTACAAGAACGATGCGACCGAAGGCTTCACGGTGACCAAGGACCAGATAGCGGTCGCCCTGAAGCGCCTGAGGGCCATCGGGCAGGCCCTCAATTCCAAATGAGGCCCCCGGGGAAGCCGTGAAATCCGGGTTAGCGCCCATTCTCGGATCAACATCGGCCCATTCATGTCGGATCGACGGACGATTTATCCCGGATCGTGATAATATTAAAAATATTGTAACGATTGGCAATACGGTTTATTATAATATTGCAGATGTTGAAGTGATTTATAGATCATTATCGCCTTCATCCGCATCGATAATTCGTTCGGATCAAAAATCATCAGGAGGCACACGATTTGAGGAAAATGTTGTTAGGAGCCTGCGCATGCTTGATCGCACTGGCACTCTTCTCATGCGCGACGGCGCCGAAAAAAGCACCGGAACAACCGCAGCAGCCGGCTGTAACCGAGCCGGCACCGCAGCCAGCACCTGTCGTCGAACAGGCACCACCAGCCGAGGAACCGGCGGCTGTCGAACCTGAACCGGTCGCCGCGCCGGACGATCTCAAGAGTCAGGCTGAAACCCTGCGCAAACGTGTCTACGACCTCACCTTGAATGATCTTCTGAAGGACGATACGGCCAAGGCCGATACCGCCTTTTTCCTGGGCAAGGACACCTTCGGCAAGGATAACGAAGCCTCGACTGCGGCCTATACCGACGCCGTCGACCAGTATACCGCCATCATCGACAAGGGCCTTCCGATCCTCGCCGACCAGCACCGCGCCAGGGCCGCCGCGACGAGGGACACCACCTCGAAGACCGACGCGTCCGAGCTGTTCCCCGACGGATACCCGATCGCGGAAAGCAGTTTCCAGGACGCGCAGGCGAGGTTCGATTCCTCCGACTTTGAAAACAGCATCCCGGTATTCGACACGTCGAACCAGCTCTTCCTTCTCCTGTACAAGGGCACCCTCGCCAAGAAAAGCCAGGACCTGATCGCGGAGCGCGGATACGACGCATTCGATCCGGGCAACTTCCAGCTCGCCTCGGATAAATACCAGGAGGCGCTCTCCCTTTACAACGTGGACAACGGAAAAGCCCTCATCGCGGCCGACGAGGCCCTGCTCCGGTACAACATGACGATAGAGAAGGGACGGGATCTCTACCTCGCCGGGAAGAAGGGCAAGGCCGACGACTCGAGGCAACTGGCCCTTTCGATCAAGGCCGACGTCGCCGTCAAGGACGACTTCTCGGTCGCCGATACCAACTACCGCGCGGCCATCGATCAGGTCTCGAAGGGCAACATAGAAGCGGCCGCCGACCAGTTCGACACCTCGACCACCATGTTCACGGACGCCTATGCGCGGGCGAAGGACAAGAGGGAGAAGGCTGTCGTCGCCATGCAGGCAACCCAGGAACAGCGCGTCGCGAGCGAAAGCCTCGCCAAGGAAGCCGAGCTCAAGATGGGCATCGTTCCGGAAGCGGTGCCGGTACCCGAATCGGAAGCGGCCCCCGTTCCCGAAGCCACGCCTCAGGATATGGAAAATCAGGGCGATACATCAGCCCAGCCGGAGGCGACAGCCCAGGACTCGGGAGACCAGGCCGATTCAGGTTCCCAGCCGGATGCAGTCCAGACGGACGACGGCCAGGATTCGTCAGCAGCCGCGCAATCCTCGGATTCCGCACAATAAAGGAGGCACGATATGAAGAAAATAATCAGCACGATCGTTCTGTGCGCCTTCATCGCGGCCTCCGCCATGGCGCAGTCGCTGCTCGATAACGGCTATTATCAGAGGGGCATCGAGCTCCAGACCCAATCCCAGAACGCCTTCGATTCGGGCGAATATGACCAGGCGACCGAACTGGCGGATCAGGCGAAGCAGTACCTGGGACTTTCCGACCAGTATGTCGAGAAGATGCTCAGGATGGACGCGGCGAAGAAGATCCTTGCCGTGGCGAAGGACCGGATCGACAAGGCCGACTCCATCGGCGCCGCCACCAAGTTCGCCGACGTGTTCAAGACGGCTACCGACGACTATGCCCAGGGGACGGCATCGTTTGACTCCCAGGATTTCGATGGGGCGACCTCATCGGCCCAGGCTGTCATCGACGGGCTTTCCGGCATCGAGGACAGGATCGCGGCCTACGACAACGCCCTGGAGTACCTCGCCCAGGCGAGACAGCGGATGGATTGGGCCAACTCGGTCAAGGCCAAGCTCAACTATCCGGACGCCTTCGATACGGCGACCACGGAGCTTTCCAAGGCCGAAAGCGCTTTCACGGACGCTTCGTTCGACGAATCGATTGATCACTCCAAGGCCGTCATGGTGGCGCTCGCCGTCGTCCAGGAAACGATACCGCTTCCCGCGTACTACGTCGTTCGCCGGATTCCCGGCAAAGAGGATTGCTACTGGCGCATCGCGGCTTATCCCTTCGTCTACAACAATCCCCTGCTCTGGCCCAAGCTCTACGCGGCAAACAAGGCCAAGATGAAGCACCCGGACAATCCGAACCTCATCTACCCCGGCATGATCGTCAAGATACCGAGCGTAAAGGGAGAGGTACGCGAGGGGACCTGGGACGCGGGAAAGACCTACCTTCCCCTCCAGTGGTCGAAGAAAACGAAATAGAGGTTCAAGGGTTCTGAATTGCATCGGCCGTTCCACGACAGGTTCGCGGGACGGCCTTTTTTTTGCTTGGGGTGGTCGGAACCGTTCCGGCTTCAGGCTCGGAGCGGGCCGGACTACCGTCCCGGATCGGGAGAAACGAAGGAGAGTTTCTTCAGGAGCTCGTACTCGGCGACGAAACAGGGGGTGAGGATTCCCGTGGGAATGGCCGCCTCGATCTCGGCCTGGTGCCAGAAACGGCCCTCCTCTATCTCGGTATGGTCCAGGACAAGGGGCTTGGCGACGAGGTACTCGCTGTCGATGCGGGCGAGAAAAAGGTAGACGAGCTCCGATTCCCTGTCCGTTTCCCAGACATACCGGGCGAGGGGGACGAGGGGGATCCCGACGAGGCCCAGCTCTTCCGAGCTTTCCCTGGCGAGGGCCACCTCGAGGGCCTCGCCGTAGCCGACGTGGCCTCCGACGGCGGTGTCCCACCTCCCCGGCTGGATGAGCTTGTTCGCCGCACGTTTCTGCAGGAACACGTCCCCGTTTTCGGCCATCAGCTGGACATGGACGACGGGATGCAGTTTCCCCGGGCCCTGATGGCAGACCGACCGGTGCTCAGCCCCGATGATGTTCCCGTCCTTGTCGACCAGGGGCAGAAGCTCGTCCTTCGCTGGCCGAAAACGCCCCAGCTTCCTCCTCAGAATGCCGACGAGGAAGATGACCCCGACGAGGATGTAGAAGAGCCCGCCCGAGATGAAGGCCCAGGCCTCCTTGGACATGGCGAAGGAGGCGAAGACGATGAGGCCGACATGGACGAGCAGGAGCCAGAACATGAGGGCGATGCCCCGCTTCATCTGGCGCCTCATCTCGTCGGTGAACTCGACCCCGCGAAAGGTGCGCTCGGCCACCGCGATCATCAGGTTGTTCGGCGTGAAGGCGGAGATCGCCAGGAGGACGCAGACGACAGCCTCCATGACGGCCGGCTTGAGCTTGAAGAAAATGTCGTTTTCGAAGAAGAGCGATACGGTGCCGAGAATGGCGAGCAGGAGGGTATCGAACAGGATGAAGCGGTCGGCCCGGCCGTCCTTGATCCAGTAGGCGAAGAACTCGAGAACGCCCCAGCCTATGGCGACGAAAAGCCCGATCGTCGTTCCCCAAATTTCATCCGCGGCGATGAAAACGAAGAGCGGGACGAATCCCGGTATGAGGGCTTTCAGGAACGCGAACCTGTCCATGATCCGCCTCCGCGGTGACCAGGAGCCTCACTCCGGCAGCACGATCACCCGTTTCTTGGGATCGGGATTCTGGCGATAGAACACCGCCACGTTGCCGGTAATCCGGACGAGCTGGGCGCCGCAGGACGAGGCGAACTCGGCCGAAAGCTCACGCTTTTCGTCCTTGAAGCCGATGAACCGGACCTTGAAAAGCTCACGGTCCGCGAATTCCGCCTTGGCCGCCGCGATGACCGCCGCGGTGAGTCCCGCCTTGCCGATCATCACCAGGGGTTCCATCGTCGTAGCCTGAGAGGAAAGGAAACTTCTTTGCTTGCTCGTCAACATAAAGAAATCATACTCTTTTTCACGCCATCTTGTGAATAGCGGCGGCGGCCCGACCCCGGATCCCTACTTTCCGACGACCTTGAGCTTCTGGATGAAATCCGGTTCGTTGAAAGCCCCCTCGAGGGAAATCGAGTCGTTCACGATGGTGACCGGTACGGTTTTCGTGGCGTACCGGATGGCGAGCCAGGGAAAATCGGTCAAGTTTATCATCTCCGCCGTGACGAGGGGCGAGTAGTAGGAGAGGCGGTAGGCGAGCTCGATGGCCGGCGGACAGTTCAGGCAGGTCGGCGAAACGAGCACCTTGAGGTTGACCTCATCGACGAGGGACTCGAGGTAGGCCTTGGTTGCGTCCTGGAGGGCGATCTTGTCGAGGGAAACCATCTTGATGGCATCGAGGAGGGCGTCGAACACGTAGCCGGTCGGGGTTCCGTAGAAATGGATGCGGAAGTCTTCCTTGCCGACGATGATGACGGCCGGGATGCGCTCCACGCCGTACTTGTCCACCAGGTTCTTGTCCTCACGGAAATCATTCACCTCGACGGCGATCTTCGAGGAAATTTCGGCGAGCTCTTCGCAGACGAGCCGGGTTTCCCTGCAGGTCTGGCATTCCATGCCCTGGGTGAACACGGATAGCGTCACGGGCTTCTTCAACACCGCGAACTTTGCCTCGACCTCTTTCCTCGTACTCCTTGTCAGCAACATTGGTCCTCCCTGGCGACGTACCGAATTCTAGCAGGGCGTGTCGGGCTTGTCAAATAACAACCCCGCAACGGGTGCGGGGTTGTCGGCGCGATGGACATTTCCGATTCGCGATCAGGCGGCGATGATCTCCTTGAACTCCTTCTCGTCGATCGTCTCCTTCTCGAGCAGGATGCCGGCGATCTTCGCGAGCAGGTCCCGCTTGCCGGCGAGGAGGGTTTTTACCCGCTCGTAGCGTTCGGCGAGCATTCGGGCGATTTCCTCATCCACGTACTGCTGGGTTGTCTCCGAATACTCGCGCAAAAGCCCGGGCTCGGGAAGCTGGCCCAGGTACTGGGACCCGCGCTGGGTCAGTACCATGTTCCGGAACTTGGCGCTCATGCCGTAGTCCGTGATCATCCGACGGGCGATGTCCGTGGCCCTGGTGAGATCGTTCGCGGCCCCGGTGGAAACCCTGCCGAACTCGATCTCCTCCGCCGCCCTTCCCCCGAGAAGGACGTCGATCTTGCCGTAAAGCTCGTCCTCGGTCATCAGGTACCGATCCTCGGTCGGGGTCTGGAGGGTGTAGCCCAGGGCGGAAAGCCCGCGAGGGACGATGGAGATCTTCTGCACCGGATCCGCCCCGGCAGTAAATCCGGCGACAAGGGCGTGGCCCGTCTCGTGGAAGGCGACCGTCTTCCTTTCCTCAGGGTTGATCACCCGGCTCTTTTTCTCGAGTCCGGCGACCACCTTCTCGATGGCCTCGGAAAAGTCCCGCTGCGCCACGAGCTTCCGTCCGCCCCGGACGGCGAGGAGGGCCGCCTCGTTCACGATGTTGGCGAGGTCCGCGCCGACGAAGCCGGCGGTGGCCCTGGCGATCGCGTTCAGGTCGACCTCGGCTTCCATCTTCACGTTCTTGGAGTGAATCTTGAGTATTGCCTCCCGACCGATGAGGTCGGGCCTGTCGACGAGGACCTGGCGGTCGAACCGCCCCGGCCTCATGAGCGCCGGATCGAGGACATCGGGCCTGTTCGTGGCGGCGAGGATGATGAGCCCCGTCGTCGAGTCGAAGCCGTCCATCTCGACGAGGAGCTGGTTGAGGGTCTGCTCCCGCTCGTCGT
>DBTK01000091.1:0-6415 GCA_002307015.1 Spirochaetaceae bacterium UBA1318 | reverse complement strand
CGACGAACATCTCGACGAAATCGGCTCCGCTCATTCTGAAAAAGGGAACCTTGGCCTCTCCGGCGACGGCACGGGCGAGGAGGGTCTTGCCGGTGCCGGGCGGTCCGACGAGCAGGACGCCCTTCGGGATCTTGCCGCCGATTTCGGTGTATTTTTTCGGGGTCTTGAGGAAGTCCACGACCTCGATGAGTTCGTCCTTCGCCTCGTCGGCCCCGGCGACGTCGGAAAAGCGGGTCAGCACATCGCCCTCGGCGACCACCTGGGCCTTGTTCTGGCCGAATTGCAGCACGTTCGAGCCCATGCCCCCGCCGACGCGCTTGAACAGGAAGCGCCATACGAAGAAAAGCAGGATGAACGGAACGACCCAGCTCAGCAGGAAATCCACGAAGAAATTGGATTGCTGGGGGACGGCGGCGTAGGCGACGCCCTTGGCGTCGAGCACCCCGATGAAGTTCGGATCGTTGATCGCGACGGCACGGTAGGAGGTTCCCGCCGTCGATCTCCTGCCGGCGAAGGGCACATAGCTCTGCTGGGGAAGGTCACGGGTGGGAAAGCCGATGAAGTAGTTCGAATCCAGCTCGACCCGCTTGATCTCGCCCGAACTCACCCGGGCCTTGAAGTCCGAGAAATCGATGGTCTTCTCGACAGGGGAGGAGACGAAATAGTTCATGACGCCGATGAGGGCGAGCACGACGACGATGTACCAGATTGAAAACCTGAACTGCCATTTGTTGACTGGGGGCATATTGGGAGATTCCTTCCGAGGCTGGTTACCGATAAAGAAATTTTTCCAGGAACTCTTTTTTTTCTTTCGACTCATTGTCCCTCCGCTCTTCATCCGCGGAGCGACCTCGCCCCGTTCCCGATGCTGCAATCGCGGGTCGGGCGAACCCGAAGGTTGCCGGCGCGTATTAAGAAAATACTGCAAATACCGGCAAGAGGCAACCGACGCCGCGAAGGCTGGGCCGGCGGCGAGCCTCGGAGCCACCCGATTGCGGCGCAAAGCGGCCTCAATTCCGCTCGACCAGGTATTTCCAGTACTTCACCGGCATGCGGCCCGTGAGGCGTTTCCGGCTCACCCGTTCGTCGATGGCGATGTCGGCATAGTAGCGGCGCCAGTAGGCCTGAATGAGCCTTTCCTCGCCCGAGTAGAGGCCTTCGACGGGAAGGTCGAGGCTGAAACCCTCGGCGAGGTCGACGCCCGAGCCGACCCGGTAGACGAGGGCGGCGTCCCTGCCCGCGTCATGGATGACCCAGTCGCGGTCGTTGAACCGGTCGGCGAAGTGTCTCGCGATGAGGGGCAGGACGAAGCAGTCGCTTTCGATCGGGGCGTAGTAGACGGCGGCCCCGGAGACCTCGAGCTCCCTGAACCTGACCAGTCCCATGAAGCGGTGGGCCTCGATTCCCGACCGGCGCGAGGCCTCGAACACGGCGAAGTTCTCGGGGATTTCGAGCCTCGCGGACTGACCCATCCCCCGGTCTATGCATCGGGCGAAAAACCGGAGCAGGGCGGTATCGATCCCGGGACGCTCCGAGAGGTAGGCCTTGACCGCGGCGTCGAAGCCCTCCCGACCCAGGGCATGCATGAGCCCGGCCTCGGTGCGGTCGGCCCTCGCCCCATTGTGGGGAACGATGGTCGATTCGGCGAACAGGGCCGGAATGTAGCGGTCCCGCCGCTCGATGCCGACGTCGGCGAGGCGTTCGATCCAGTCCGCCCCGTTCCGGGCCGAAGGATCGGCGGCCGAGGCCCTGGCGAAGGCTTCGAAAACGCAGCCAAGGAAGCCGCGGAAGCCGCCCTCATAGAGGAGGATCATAGCGGAAGGAGGAGCTGGCCGAGTCCGGCTTTCCCGCGGACGATCCGGCTTTCCCTCCCGTCGGACAGAAGGGAGACGGGAGCCCGTCCGGAACAAAGGATGAAGGAACGGGCCCGCTTCATCACGACGCCGAGCCGCGAGAGGTCCTCAGGCCCGAGCCTCCCCGATTTTCTCGCGGCGACGATACGCCTCGCGCTTTTCACGCCGATGCCGGGAACGCGGAGCAGGACGCCGTAGTCGGCGCCGTTCACCTCGACGGGAAAGAACTCGGGATGGCGGATCGCCCAGACGGCCTTGGGATCGAGGGAATCCACCAGGTTCCCGTCACCGCCCTCGAAAAGCTCGTCGACCCCGAAACCGTAAAACCTCAGGAGCCAATCGGCCTGGTAGAGGCGATTCTCCCTCCGCTCGGGCGGGGCGCACACGGGAAGCCTCGAATCGACGTTGATGGGGACGTAGGCCGAGTAGTAGACGCGTTTCAGCTCGAATTTCCGGTACAGGGCCGAGGCGAGGCCCAGGACGGTCCGGTCGCTCTCGGGGGTCGCGCCGACGACGAGCTGGGTCGACTGGCCGGCGGGGACGAACGAGGGAACCGACCTGAGCCGCTTTCCGTCCTCCAGGAATTCCGCCTTCGCGTTTCCGATCAGAGCCATGGGCGAGAAGATGGCTTCCCGGCTCTTGTCCGGCGCGAGAAGCTTCAGCGAGGCCTCGGTCGGCAATTCCACGTTGACGCTCATACGGTCGACGAGGAGGCCCGCGCGGCGGATCGTCGCGGGATCGGCCCCCGGGATCGCCTTCATATGGATGTAGCCGTTGAACCGCTCCCTGACCCTCAGCCTCTCGACGACGGCGAGCATCAGGCCCATCGTGTGGTCGGGATCCCGGACGATCCCGGAGGAGAGGAAGAGCCCCTCGATGTAGTTCCTGCGGTAGAACTGCATCGTCAGGTCCACGACCTCGTCCGGGGTGAAGGAGGTACGGGGAATGTCGTTCGACCGGCGGTTCCGGCAGTAGGCGCAATCGTAGATGCAGGAATTCGTGAGCAGCAGCTTCAGCAGGGAGATGCAGCGTCCGTCGTCAGCCCAGCTGTGGCATATTCCCCCGACCGATCCGCTTCCGAGGGAACCGGGAGCCGAGGCCCGATCGCTCCCCGAGGAGGAGCAGGAGACGTCGTACTTGGCTGCATCGGCCAGAATCGATAGTTTTCCGGCAAGGTCCATGGCTATTATTACTACACATCAGTATAGTTTTCAAGCGCCTTCGGACGGGGCCGATCTTCCCGTGGAAATGGTCGAAGAATAGCGACAATTGACCAGAATCGGCAAAACCGTGCGATAATGAACCGTCATGGATAGCCCCCCGGGAAATATGGCAGAAGATCAGTTCCACCTGCTTTTCGAAACGATGGGAGAAGGGGTCGTCTACCAGGATGCGACCGGACGGATCATCGAGGCAAACCCGGCGGCGGAACGAATCCTCGGGCTGACCCAGGACGAGATGATGGGCCGGACCTCGATGGATCCCCGCTGGGCTTGCATCAGGGAAGACGGATCGGCCCTTCCAGGCTCGGCTCATCCTGCGATGATAGCCCTGAGGACGGGCCGTCCCGTCCTCAATGTGCTCATGGGCATCTTCCATCCGAGGGAGAACGGCTACCGCTGGGCCGTGGTCAGCGCCATCCCCCAGACCAGGCCCGGTGAAACCGCACCGTTCCAGGTCTATACCACATTGACCGACGTTACCGAAATCCGGGCAGCCGATGCAGCACGACGGGAAAGCGAAAGAAGGTTTTCGTTGCTGATCGAGGCGGCCAACGAGGGCATCGTCCTCCACCGCCTCGTTTTCGACGCGAACGGAAAGCCCCTCGAATACGTTCTCAATGAGATGAATCCGGCCGCGGAGCGCATCCTCGGAAAGTCGAAGGCCGAGGTGATCGGACGCAGCTCCCGAGAGGTCTACGGAACGGCCGAGCCCCCCTACCTGGATACCTATGCAGAGGTCGCGAAAACCGGAATACCCCAACGCTTCGAAACCTACTTCGCGCCGATGGACAAGCATTTTTACGTCTCGACGGCTCCCCTGGGAACCGACGGCTTCGCGACTATTTTCTTCGACATGAGCGACTCGAAACGGCTCGAGGAAGCCCTCCGCAAGCGGCTCCTCGTGCTGACCCAACCGCCCGGTGACACGGGTGCAGTAGCCTTCGGGGACATCTTCGACCTTGAGGAAATCCAGGCCCTGCAGGACGCATTCTCACACGCGGCGGGGGTATCGTCGATCATCAGCGATACGGCCGGAAACCCGATCACCAGGCCGAGCCGCATCACCCGATTCTGCTCCCAGATCATCCAGAAAACCGAACGGGGTCTCGCCAACTGCATCCGCTCCGATGCAGAGCTCGGACGGGTCTCCGATCATCTGCCGAACATCCGTCCATGCCTCTGCTGCGGACTCATGGATGCCGGCATGCCGATCATGCTCGGCGACCGGGCGATCGCCAACTGGCTGGTCGGCCAGGCTCTCGTCGAGCCGTGTCGGGAAAACGACATCGTCGAGTACGCGACGAGACTCGGCGCCAATCCGGAGGAGGCGCGTGAGGCACTCGCCGAGGTCCCCCGGATCAGCGTGGAGCGATTCAGCGCCATCACGGAGCTGCTCCAGATCACCGCGACCCAATTGTCCAAACTCGCGCTCCAGAACCTGCTGCAGGGACGGGAGATCTCCAGGCGGATGGACGCGGAACGCGATCTCAGGGAATTGAACCTCGAGCTCGAGAAGCGAGTCGCCGCGAGAACGGCAGCCCTCGAGGAGATCAACCGTGAGCTTTCGGCTTTCAGCTATTCGGTATCCCACGACCTGCGTACCCCGCTCAGGGCGATCGACGGTTTCAGTCAGGCCCTCCTCGAGGATTGCGTGGATGGACTCGACGTGTCCGGCAAGGACTACCTGAACCGCATCCGCGCCGCGACGCTCCGCATGAGTTCCCTCATCGACGATATGCTCCACCTCTCCCGCATTACCCGGCAGGAACAGAACCTGACGGAAATCGACCTCAGCGCCATGGCGACCGAAGCCCTGGGAGAGCTGAGGAACATGAATCCCGACAGGATCGTTACATGCGAGGTTCAGCCCGGCATGACCGCCTTCGCCGACCGCCAGTTGATGAGGATCGCGTTGATGAACCTGCTTTCCAATTCATGGAAGTATTCCGCCAAGCACAAAACGGCGAAAATCTGTTTCCGGTGCGAGCAGCAGGACGGCGAAACGGTCTTCATCGTCAGCGACGACGGGGCCGGCTTCGACATGACCTACGTCGACAGGCTCTTCGGCGTGTTCCAGAGGCTCCATTCGGCGAAGGACTTCGAGGGGAACGGCATAGGGCTCGCCACGGTGAAACGGATAATCACGAGGCATGGCGGCCGAATCTGGGCCGAAGGGGCGACCGAGAAAGGCGCCTCCTTCTATTTCACCCTTCCAGGGTCCAAGCCGGATGGGGAAACACCGGCCCCACCCACTCCGGGAACAGCCTGATCAACATACCTCGCGGCTGCGGGGTATGAGACCCTCCTGCGAATCGACGGCCTCACGACAAGCGCGGGCATCGGGTCCCGGTGAAAAAATGGCTTGCGATTTTCCGTGAAATCGCGATATTCAAGGTAATGCAAAAAGGAGCTCGAATGGATCAGCGGCCAATCCTCCTCGTCGAAGACAACCAGGATGACGAAGTTCTCACGATCCGCGCACTGCAGAAAAACCACATCGCGAACCCGGTAACGATCGTCCGCGACGGCGCCGAAGCCCTCGATTACCTCTTCGCCACGGGGGCCCACGAGGGCCGGTCCGACGACGAAACCCCGGCTCTCGTCCTTCTCGACCTCAAGCTGCCCAAGATCGACGGGCTCGAGGTGCTGAGACGGATCAAGGCCGAGGAAAAAACCCGACTCATACCGGTCGTCATCCTCACGACCTCGAAGGAGGAGCAGGACATCGTCGCCAGCTACCGCCTCGGGGTGAACAGCTACGTCCGGAAGCCCGTCGATTTCAACGAATTCACCGAAGCGGTCGGGCGGCTCGGGCTTTACTGGCTGATCGTCAACATTCCCCCCTTCGGCAGGTAATCCATGGGAGAACGCCTGGCGGTGCTCCTCATCGAGGATTCCGAGAACGACGCCGATCTCACCCTCCGCGAGCTGAGGAAGGGCGGCTACGATCCCGTCTCGGCGAGGGTGGAGACGGCCGAGGGGATGCGGAAGGCCCTCGCCGAATCGGCCTGGAACATCATCATTTCAGACAACAGCCTTCCGGGATTTTCGGGAAGGGAAGCCCTGGAAATCCTGCACGGATGCGGCGTCGACATCCCGTTCATCCTCATGTCGGGCGCAGTCGGCGAAGAGACCGTTGTCGACATCCTCAAGGCGGGAGCCCAGGACTTCATCATCAAGGGAAGGTGGGCACGGCTCGTGCCGGCGGTCCAGCGCGAGCTTCGCGAGGCCGACGTCAGGCGCGCGCAACGGGAGGCTGACGTCGCCCTCCGCAAGTCCCTCGCGGAAAAGGACATCCTTCTCAAGGAGATCCATCACCGGGTCAAGAACAACCTCCAG
>DBTK01000052.1:6614-15957 GCA_002307015.1 Spirochaetaceae bacterium UBA1318 | reverse complement strand
GCCCCACAACACGAACCGCTCTGCCCGCGTCACGGTAGTGACGACGCTCACTGGTTCCGTCGAACCAATAATACTCCATCGCACCCAACTTGCTTAATTCATAGCATCTTCGTGGTGGATCTTCTCCCGGCTGAAGAAAGAGTAATCACGAACTCACGAAAAAGATACGAAAGAAGAATATTTTTAAGAAAAGATCCTTCCTTTCTTCCCATTCGTGGCTTCGTGATTTCGTGGTGGATCTTCTCCCGGCTGAAGAAAGAGTAACCACGAACGCACGAAAAAGATACGAAGGAAGAATATTTTTAAGAAAAGATCCTTCCTTTCTTCCCATTCGTGACTTCGTGCTTTCGTTGTAGATCTTCCCTTACCCTCACCCCTTGAAAAAAATACCCAAGCTTCGTACCACTACGTCATGTCCATCATCAGCCTTTCCCGAAGCTACCCCTCACGCCGGGGCGCCCCGATCGTCAACCGGATCGAGGACGCCATCTTTTACCTGAGTTACTGCGCCGATTGCATGGGAAACAGGGATTGCGTCGATGCGTGCTGCCGCTACGGGGTCGACGTCGACCGGGAGAACGCCGAGCGTCTCCTCGCCTCGGCCGACGCCCTCGAGGCCTTCTCCGGCCTTCCCCGCAAAACCTGGTTCACGGGGGCCTGGAGGACCGACGCGGAATTCCCCGGCGGGGCTTCCACCCGCACGGCCATGGTCGGAGGACGATGCGTCTTTTCGGATCGGAGGAGCCGGGGCTGCCGCATTCACGGCTACTGCATCTCGGCCGGGATCGACTACCACGAGCTCAAGCCGATGGTGAGCACCCTCTTCCCGATCACCTTCGAAGCGGGTATCCTCCATCCCTCGGCCGAGGCCGTGGACGGGGAGCTCGCCTGCCTTGGCGGGGGATCGAGCCTCTACGACGGCCTCAGGGGCGAGCTCGGCTACTATTTCGGTCCCGATTTCGTCGCGGAACTCGACGCCCTGCGTGCCGCGGGGAGCGAGGCCCCACGTGGCTCGACGTGCGGCTTGCCCGAGGCTACCAGGACCCGATGAGCTTCTGCACTGCGATGCTGACGAGGCCGACGCTCATCCAGACGACGAGTCCGAGGACGAGGGGACGGAAGCCGGTCTTCAGCATCTTCCGGAGGTCCGTTTTCAAGCCGATCGCGGCGAGGGCCATCGTGATGAAGAATTTGCCGAGTTCCTTGAGAAAGGCGATGGGACCCGCCCCAAGCACGCCGAAGGTGTTGAGTGCCGAGGCTGCGAGGAAGCCGAGGATGAACCAGGGAAAGATTTTCGCGAAGTCGAGCCTCACCCCGGCCGCCGTTCCGGCCTCCTTCCGCTTCCTCGCCATCATGACGAGGGCGAAGACGACCGCGATCGGGATGATCATGATCGTTCTCGTGAGCTTGACGATCGTCGCGTAGTCGCCCGCCTCGTTGCCGTAGATGTAGCCCGCGGCGACCACCGAGGAGGTGTCGTTGATCGCCGTGCCGGCGAAGAGGCCGAAACCGGCCTGGGAGAGCCCGATCAGGTGGCCGAGGGCCGGAAACAGGAAGACGGCGACGATGTTGAACAGGAAAACCGTCGAGATCGAGTAGGCGATCTCCTGGTCCTCTGCCTCGATGATCGGGGAAATGGCCGCGATGGCCGAGCCCCCGCAGATCGCCGTGCCGACCCCGATGAGGCTCTTCAGGTTGAAGCCGACCCCGAGGAGCTTCCCGGCGACGACGGTCGCGAGGAAGGCCGAGGCTATGGTGGTCACGATGATGAGGAGGGAGGACTGACCTGTCGCGAGAACCTGTCTCAGGCTCAGCCCGCTGCCCAGGATGACGACGGCCGCCTGGAGCACCTTCTTCGAGGTGAAGTTGAGGCCCGCGGCGCTCGCCTCGGGTTTCTTGAACAGGTTGTTGACGAGGATGCCGATCAGGATCCCGAAAACCGGCCCCCCGACGATGGGGACGGCGAGGCCGAGCGCGTACGAAACGCCGGCGACGGCAAGGGCGATTACGATCCCAAGGTAATGTCTGACGAGCCAATTCATGGATTATCCTTCCATTCGGCGAAGAGATACCGGTACCCGGCGGACGGAAGTGTCCGGGGGATCCTGTGCCGTGTGCTGTAGGCCGAAAGCCGTCCCGCACACAGCCAGGCACTGTACCTGAAATAGGAAGATATGTAAAATACTATTATTATATGGAAACGATAGGTATTAACCTATCGATAAGGATCGACGAATGACCCTTCGGCACTTCAAGATCTTTCTCGCCGTGAGCGAGCTGGAGAGCATGACCGCGGCTGCCGAAAGGCTCAACATGACCCAGCCTCCGGTAAGCCAGTGCATCGCCGAGCTGGAGGCGTACTATGGGGTGGCGCTGTTCGATCGGATCGGACGGGGCATCCGGATCACGCCGGTCGGGATGGAGCTCAGGACCTACGCGGCGAACATCCTCCAGCTGGCGGAGGAGGCCGAGCGGCGCCTCCTCGATGCGCACACCGGCGGCCCGTTGCGCATCGGGGCGAGCATGACCGTGAGTTCGACGATCCTTCCCCCCCTGCTGCGGCGTTACGCCTCACTCTACCCCTCGACGCGGATCGACATCGTCGTCGACAACACGGCGACCATCGTCGACCAGCTCCTGAAAACGACGCTCGATCTGGGCATCGTGGAAGGGAGGTGCGACGGGCCCGCGATGCTCCGCTCCGCCATCTGCGACGATGAACTGGTCCTCGTCTGCCCTCCCGGCCACGAGTGGGCGGACTCGGGGCGGATCGGGGCCGAACGGCTCCGCGGACGCCGCTTTTTCGTCCGCGAGCAGGGAAGCGGCACCCGCGAGGTTTTCGAGGCCGCGATGCTTTCCCGCGGCCTCTCGTGGGAATCGGCGGGAACCGTCAACAACCCCGACACGATCATCAGGCTCGTATCGGCCGGGCTCGGGCTGTCCTTCGTTTCCCGCCGGGTCGTGGAGGGGGCCGCGTTTTCCGGAATGGTGTCGGTCATCGAGGTCGAGGACCTCCGAATCGTCAGGCGGTTCAACCTGGTCCGACACCGGGACAAGCGCGTCACCCCGGCCATGGCGAAGCTCATGGAACTGGTTTCACCGGCTCAGGACGCCGCTTCCCGATGAAGAGGGCGAGGATTCCGGCCGCGAGGGGAAACCAGACGATGGTGTGGATCGCCGCGCCGATCCCGGCCCGTTCGGCGAGGATGCCCAGAAGCCCGACGCCGAGCCCGCCGATGCCCGTGCCGAACCCGAGCATGAGCCCCGAGGCCATGGCGGCGTTACCCTCGATCGCCTCCTGGGCGAGAATCACCGTGATCGAGAAGGAGGCGAGGAGGCAGGCCCCGCCGAGGGCGGCGAAGGCGTAGGCCCAGAATCCCGAGGCGGCCGTGAACGCGATGAGGAAGGGCGTCGCGAGGAGGAGGGAGGCGGCGAGGACCCGTCTTCTGCCGTCCCTTTCCCTGAAGGCGTCCGAGAGGAAGCCCCCGAGGAGGCCGCCGATCGCCCCCGCGAACAGGAGCACGAAGAGGAAACGGGAGCTCGATCCGAGGTTCACCCCGCGGGAGCGCAGGAAAAGGGGGATGAAGGCGATGAGGCTGAAGTAGGTGAGTGACCTGAAGGCCACGACGAGCATGATCGTGACCAGCCTTCCCCTGGCGCCCGAGAAGGCCTCGCGGAAGCCCTTCGCCGCGGTTTTCGGTTTCGTCGCGATCTTGGGCATCGCGATCCTCAGTACGACCGCCATCAGGACCCCGGGAACGGCGAGGAGGGGGGTCGCGCCGAGGCCCAGGCGCTGCACGAAGGGCACCAGGGCGAGGGGCGCGAAGGCCCATCCGACGTTTCCCGAGGCGATGAAGACGGCCTGGGCGAAACCCTTGCGCGTGCCTCCCAGGGCCGCGACCGCCGCCGAGGCCTGGGGATGGAAGGCCGCCGTCCCGAGCCCGGCGAAGGCCGATACGGCGAGCAGCACGACATAGTTCGTGGAGAGCCCGATGAGGCCGAGCACGAGGGCCATCCAGGCCGTCCCGACGTAGATGAGCCATCCCCGGCTCTTCCGGTCAGCCCAGTAGCCGAAAAGGGGCTGGACGAGGGAGGAGGTGATGGTGAAGGCCGACACGAGGAAGGCCCCCCGGCCGATGCCGATGCCCTCGGCGACGAGGAAGGGCAGAAGGACCTGGAGAAAGTTCATGTACCAGTCGTTCGCGAGGTGGGCGACCGAGAGCGTCGCGATTTTCACGACGGTTCCGTTTTCAGTTTTCATGGTGTACCTCTGTATGCGATTATCCCGATAGGCTACACTTCGGCTTGAACTCCATTGACGATTATTGGGACGGGATTGACGGATACCATGGCACGGGA
The DNA here is from genome assembly GCA_002307015.1 of Spirochaetaceae bacterium UBA1318. Taxonomy (GTDB): domain Bacteria; phylum Spirochaetota; class Spirochaetia; order Treponematales; family UBA1318; genus UBA1318. The sequence goes on along the minus strand of DBTK01000052.1, from coordinate 11,598 downwards.
CCCTTCGCTCCGACGACATACCGAGATGCCCGACTCTCGCTTTCCCGTCGACGCGGTAAGGCGGCATGACCTTTCGACCGGGCCGATGTTCGACCGGCATTGGCACGAGCATCTGCAGTTCATGCGCGTCACCGGCGGGGAGGCCCTCCTCTACTGCGACTCGGGGCCGCTCGCGCTGTCGGCGGGGGACATCGTCGTCATCAACCCGGGCGAGCTCCACCATTTCGAGAGGACGGGGAAGGGCATCGATTTCGAGGTGATACGCATCGACCTGGCCCTCCTCCAGAGCCCGTTCGCCGATTCCTGCCAGGCGAAGTACCTCGAGCCCCTCGCCCGGAACCGGATCGTCTTCGACAACCGGCTCACCGGCGACGCCGGGGTGGAAGCCCGAATATCCGATCTCCTGGACGAATACGCCGAGCGGGAGCCCGGCTTCGAGCTCGCCGTGAAGGCCGCCGCCTTCGACCTCCTCGTCGCCCTGCTCCGCCGCCACGTCTCGAGGATCCTGAGCGAGCGGGAGTACGAGCGGCAGTCGCGCACCCTCGTCCGGTTCCGTTCGGTTTTCGACCACATCGAAACCCATCTGGACGGCGACCTGAGCCCGGCCTTGCTTTCGGACATCGCCTGCCTGAGCCTCAATCATTTCTGCAGGACCTTCCGCCGGGTCACCGGCCAATCCTCAGGCGAGTACGTGACGCGTGCTCGCCTGAGGCGCGCCTGCGACCTTCTCTCCTCGGGCGAGCTGAGCGTGACCGAGGTCGCCTACGCCTGCGGCTTCAACGATTCCGGCTATTTCTCGCGGGTCTTCCGCAAGGCCGAGGGCGTTTCCCCCTCCGAATACTCGCGAGGCCGGGGCGCCGGCCCTGTCGGCTGAACGCGGAACGATGCGCCCTCCCCGGATATAACAAAATATTATGCGCTTTCTTGCGTTCCGGTGCGGTTCCCTGCTTGATTCATCGGTTCCAGCCTGGTATTTTTAGTTAGTCGTCTAACTAAAAGGGCGTCTGGATTGTTCGGACGGTTCGATGGCCCGCAAAGGAACGTGAATGACAGAACGCGACCAGGGCAGCATCGGATGGCTGCTCGGCAGGGTCTTCCGGCTGCACTTCATCCGCTCCCAGGAATTGCTCGGTCCCCTGGGGATCTACGCCGGCCAGGAGCATATCTTCTTTCCGCTCGCGAAACGGGGGGAGAGGACCCAGAACGAGCTCGCCGAGATCATGGGAAGGCGGCCGGCCACCGTTGCGGTCATGCTGAAGCGGATGGAAAAGGCGGGCTTCATCGAGAGGACGAGTGACGAAAAGGACAGGCGCGTAACCCGGGTCCGGCTCACCGGACAGGGGACGGCCACCGCGGCCGAGATCAGGACTCAGTTCGGCCGGCTGAATCGCGAGTGCTTCGAGGGCTTCTCCGAGGAGGAGAAGGCGACGCTCGCCGGGTACCTGAAACGGATGGGGGACAACCTCGCCTCGAGCCTTTCCCGGCGCTCGGACGAATGCGTTTCATCGACGGGGGAGGGCGCGCCCTTCCCGGCAGCCGGGGCGGATGGAAATGAAACCGGAAAAGGAGTAACGGATGGGAATCGTTCTTAGGTACGTGAAGCCCTACTGGAAGCAGGCGCTTTTTGCCGTGTTTCTGATGACGGTGGAGGTCGTCTGCGATCTCGCCCAGCCGACGCTGATGTCGAACATCATCGACGGCGGGGTCAAGGGCGGAAGGATGGGCTACATCGCGCTGATCGGGGCCATCATGGCCGGTGTCACCGTCGTCGGCATGTTCGGCGGCATAGGCTGCACCGTCTTCGCGAGCATCGCGGCGATGAGGACGGCGACCGACCTGCGCTCCGATCTCTTCCGCAAGGTCCAGTCCTTTTCCTTCGACGGCCTGGATTCCTTCTCGACCGGATCCCTGGTGACCCGGCTCACGAACGACGTGGTCCAGGTCCAGAACCTCATCCTGACGATGCTCCGCATCATGGTCAGGGCTCCACTCCTGTGCATCGGCGGCATCGTGATGGCCTTCGCCATCAACGCAAAGCTCGCGGTGGTGCTCTTCGTCGCCCTGCCGTTTCTCGCCGCGGCCCTTACCTTCGTCATCGCCAAGGGCTTTCCCCTTTTCGGCAAGGTCCAGACGAGCCTCGACCGCGTCAACGCCGTGATGAGGGAGAACCTCGCCGGGGTCAGGCTCATCAAGGCCTTCGTCCGCACCGATTACGAGGTGAAGCGATTCGGCGACTCGAACGAGCGCCTGACCGAGATCACGGTGAAGGCCTCCCGCGTCGTCGGTCTCGTAATGCCCCTCATGTTCCTCATCATGAATCTCGCCGTCGTCGCCGTCGTCTGGCTCAGCGGCGTCCAGGTGAACGAAGGGGCGATGGAGGTCGGAAAGGTGATGGCCTTCACGACCTACATCTCCCAGATCATGTTCAGCCTGATGATGATCTCCTTCACGCTGATGTCGGTTTCGAGGGCGACGGCTTCCGCCCGCCGCATCGCGGAGGTCATGAACCACGAATCCGAGCGCGACGTTCGCTCCGGTGTCGAGACCGGTCGTGTCGAGGCCGGGCAGTCAGGCCTCGAGGCGTCCGACGGTTCCGATCGCGGCAGCGTCAAAGCCGCTTCAGGCGGCGCCATAGCTGTCCGAGGCGGCGCCAAAGTCACCTTCGAGGACGTCTCCTTCCGCTATCCCCAGGCGGCGGACGAGCCGGTGCTCCGCGGCATCAGCTTCACCGCCCTGCCCGGCGAGACGGTGGGCATCCTCGGTTCGACCGGCTCCGGCAAGTCGACCCTGGTCAACCTGATCCCGCGCTTCTACGAGGCGACGGGGGGCCGGGTTCTCGTCGACGGGACCGACGTCCGCGACATCCCCCTGGACGAGCTCCGGGGCATGATCGGCATCGTGCCCCAGGACTCGGTACTTTTCTCGGGGACGATAGCGGACAACATCCGCTGGGGCAAGGCCGACGCGAGCGAGGATGAGATCGTCGCCGCGGCGAAGGCCGCCCAGGCCCACGACTTCGTCATGAGGATGCCCAAGGGCTATGGGGCCGAGATCGGCCAGCGCGGCGTCGGGCTTTCGGGGGGACAGAAGCAGAGGCTCTGCATAGCCCGGGCCCTCGTCAGGCGGCCAGCGGTCTTGATCCTGGACGACTCGACGAGCGCCGTCGACATGGGCACCGAGGCGAGGATCCAGACCGAGCTCAAGGCCATCAGCGGGTTCACCATCCTCGTCATCGCCCAGCGGGTCAGTTCCGTCCTGGACGCCGACCGGATCATCGTGCTGGAGGACGGCCGCATCGTCGGCTCGGGCACCCACGAGGAGCTCGTCCGCACGAACCCGGTGTACCAGGACATCTATCATTCACAGGTTGGGGAGGCCGCAGTCAATGGCTGAACGAGAAAATACCGAATCGACATCCGGCGGCAACACGGGAAAAGGCGGGGCGGCCGCCCCGATGAGGCCGGGCATGGGCGGACCGGGAAGGGGCGGGCACGGCCCCTACATGGGCCCGAAGGAAAAACCGAAAAACACGAAGGCGACCCTCCTCAGGCTCTGGCGATACCTGGAAAGGCGGAAGATCGGGCTCGCCGTCGTCTTCTTTTTCGTGCTCGCGGGCTCCGTCCTCACCCTGGTCGGTCCTTTTTTGATCGGACGGGCCATCGACGTCATGGTCGCCGGTCCCGGCAAGATCGATTTCGCGAGGCTCGCCCTCATCGTCGGCGAACTGATCGGCGCCTACCTCCTGGGCACGGTGTTCACCTGGTTCCAGATCTACATCATGGCGGGGCTGGCCCAGGGGACCGTGCGCGACATCAGGGCCGACCTCTTCGCGAAGCTCCAGACCCTGTCGCTCCGCTACTTCGACTCGAAGACCCACGGCGAGCTGATGAGCCGCCTCACGAACGACGTCGAGAACATCAACACGACCCTCACGATGAGCACGACCCAGCTCTTCTCGAGCCTCGTCATGGTGCTGGGTTCCGTCGGCATGATGCTGGTCCTGAGTCCGCTCCTGACGGTGCTTTCGCTGATCGTCATACCGGTCGGCATCTGGATAACCTCGAAGATCTCCTCCCGGACGAGGACGGCCTTCACCGACCAGCAGCGGGAGCTCGGGGCCCTGAACGGCCTGATCGAGGAAACCGTCTCCGGCGAGCGGGTCGTCAAGGCCTTCCGGCGCGAGAACGGCGCGGTGGCCGAGTTCGACGCGGTGAACGTCCGGCTCCGCGAGGCGGGAACCAAGGCCCAGATCTATTCCGGCATCGTTCCCCCATTCATGAACCTGATCAACAACCTGAGCTACGCGGTCGTGGCCGCCGCGGGCGGGGCTCTCGCGATAACCGGACGTCTCACCGTCGGCGTCATCGCGAGCTTCCTCAACTACTCCAAGCAGTTCGGCAGGCCGATCAACGAGATCGCCAACCAGTACAACATGATCATGTCGGCGGTCGCCGGCGCGGAGCGGGTGTTCGAGGTGATGAACGAGACCCCGGATCTCGCCGACGCCCCGGGCGCCGTCGAGCTTGCAAATGTCTCGGGCGACGTGGAGTTCCGCAACGTGACCTTCGGCTACAAGCCCGGTTCCACCGTGCTCCGGGGCGTCAACCTCCACGCGAGGCCGGGCGAGACGGTCGCCCTCGTCGGTCCGACCGGCGCGGGAAAGACGACGATCGTCAACCTCCTCACCCGGTTCTACGACATCGATTCGGGGAGCATCCTCGTCGACGGCCACGACATCAGGGCACTGAAGCGGGACAGCCTGCGCCGGTCCCTGGGCATCGTCCTCCAGGACACCTACCTCTTTTCGGCCAGCGTCCGCGAGAACATACGCTACGGCCGGCTCGACGCGACCGACGCCGAGGTCGAGGAAGCGGCGAAGGTCACCGAGGCCGACGCCTTCATCCGCCGGCTTCCCCTGGGCTACGACACCGTGCTCGGCGAGGACGGGGGCACGCTGAGCCAGGGCCAGAGGCAGCTCCTCGCC
>DBTK01000052.1:0-6486 GCA_002307015.1 Spirochaetaceae bacterium UBA1318 | reverse complement strand
GGCTCGACGCGACCGACGCCGAGGTCGAGGAAGCGGCGAAGGTCACCGAGGCCGACGCCTTCATCCGCCGGCTTCCCCTGGGCTACGACACCGTGCTCGGCGAGGACGGGGGCACGCTGAGCCAGGGCCAGAGGCAGCTCCTCGCCATCGCGAGGGCCGTTCTCGCCGATCCGGCGATCCTGATCCTGGACGAGGCGACCTCGAGCGTCGACACCAGGACCGAGCTCCACATCCAGAAGGCCATGATAGCCCTGATGAAGGGGAGGACAAGCTTCGTGATCGCCCATCGCCTCTCGACGATACGCGACGCCGACGAGATCCTGGTGATCAACCGCGGGGAGATCGCCGAGCGGGGCACCCACGAAAGTCTCCTGGCGGGGAAGGGCGCCTACGCGGATCTCTACAACGCCCAGCTCCGGCGCGAGGCCGAGATGAGGGAGAGCGTTGCGCTGGTCGTGTAGATAGTTCCTCGAAGATTGTTGGCGTGTCTTCCGTTTACGAATGGTTCAACAAAATGGCAATTCCTGCGGGGAATCGCCGAAGTCCGGGCTGAAAACAAACGGTTTTGGCCCGGACTCATGGAGCTGGCCCGCCGGACAGCCGACGGGCCGTGCACAGGTCAGGCGGATTTCTGGACGGCTCCGATGGCCGCTTCCGATGCGCTCGCGGCGTCGGCGGTGTAGATGTCGGCTCCGATCGACTTGCAGAAGGCGTCGGTGATCGGCGCTCCGCCGACCATGACCGTCACCTTGTCGCGAAGGCCTGCGGCCTTGAGCGCCTCGACGATTCCCTTCATCTCGGTCATCGTCGTGGTCAGGAGTGCCGAGCAGGCGACGACGTTGGCGTTGAATTCCTTGACCGCGGCCACGAATTTCTCTCCGGACGCGTCCACGCCGATGTCGTGAACCTCGAGTCCCTTGCCTTCCATCATCATCTTCACGAGGTTCTTGCCGATGTCGTGAAGGTCGCCCTTGACCGTCCCGATCACGACGACCCCGGTGGCCTTGACGCCCGCCGCGACGAGAAGGGGCTTCAGCGGTTCCAGACCGGCGTTCATGGCTCGGGCGGCGATGAGGACCTCGGGAACGTATACCTCGTTCCGTTTGAACTTGCCGCCGATGATGTTCATGCCGGCCATGAGCCCGTCCTCAAGTATCGATTGCGCACCGATTCCCTCGGCGATAGCCTTCTGTACGGCTTCTTTGATTTCCTTCGCACGGCCCTTCTGAAGCAGGGCGGAGATATCTTCAAGCGTCGACATACGTAGCCTCCTTAAATGGCATGCTGTCATCCTACCATGCGATGGGCAGTGGTCTTGGATAATTTTTATTTTTTTAGTGTTTTCTTAAGCATATGAAGCTAAAACTCGTCGCCTCTAGGGAGCTGGGGGAGAGTCGCCGTCCTCCCGGCATTTTTCCCGTGTCCCGGGCTTCGAGCCTAGACGTCGAATCCGATGATGAATCTGGTTCCGCCCGACCTCTCGATGTCGACGGATCCCCCGATCTGGAGGACCAGAATTCCCACCAGCTGGAGCCCGAAGCCCGTGGTATTCCGGAAGCTGACGGACTCGGGGATTCCCGGTCCGTCGTCCCCGTAGACGATGGAGACGTGGTTTCCCGTTTTCGAGATTCCGATGGTGATTTTCCCCTCGGTTCTGTTCTTGAAGGCGTATTTCATCGAATTGGTGACGAGCTCGTTGATGATGATTCCCAGCGGCGAAAGGATTTCCGTCTTCAGCCTGATATCGCCAATGTCCGTCTCGATCTTTACCGCCGGCTGTCGGGGGAAAATGCGGATTATCTCGTCGATGATGGACGCGATGTAGTCCATGAGCGCTACCTCGCCCATGTTCTCCGACCGGTAAAGCTTGTCGTAGAGCACCATCATGCTTTCCATGCGTCCCGCCGCGTCATTCAGGATGACCGCCGCTTCCGGGTTTTCCTTGACCTCCGACTGCCACCTGAGAATGGTCGCCATGATGGTCATGTTGTTCTTGATCCGGTGGTGGACCTCCTTCAGGATGAGGTCCTTCTCCCGAAGAAGGCTCTGGACCCTGCCCTCGGCCAGCTTCCGCTCGGTTACATCGTGCACGATCGAGTGAAGCACGCTTTTTCCCTCCATCTCGATCCGGGAGCTGAAGGTCTCCACATCCCGGATGGATCCGTCGGCCCGGCGGTGCCGGAATTCGAATTGAACCCTGTTCCCTTCCAGGGCCTCTCTGGCGGCTTTTTTGATTTCCTCGAGCGGGAGTGTGTTCAGCTGATCGATCTTCATCCGCTTCAGCTCGTCACGGGTCCATCCGTAAAACCTGGCCGCCGCATGGTTCGCGTCGAGGATCGCTGTCGTTTCCGGATCGACGATCAGCTTTACCGCCGAGTGGTCCTCGAACAGTTTCCGGTAGCTTTCACGGCTCTGCCTCAGTTCCTCCTGGATTTTCTTCCGCTCGCTGATCTCGATGACGATGCCGGTCACCATCTTCGGCTTGCCCGCTTCGTCGTATACCGAAATCCCCCCCAGGTCGTGGAACCAGCGGTATTCGCCGTCTGCGGCCCTGATGCGGTACTCGACGTCGTATCGGGTAGCCTTTCCCTCGAGGTGAGCCTTCATCGCCGCCATGATCGGCTCGTAATCGTCGGGGTGAAGGAGCTTCGTGAAGTCCGAGTAATGGGAGAACCTTTCCGGTTCATATCCGAGCATGCGGGCCTTGTTTTCGTGCGAGCTGACGGCCCCGGTCTGACAATTCATGTCCCACCAGCCGATGCTGCCCGTGTTCATCACCTGCTGGAACCGATAGTGGAAGAGCTGCAGCTCCTCCTCGACCTTCTTGCGGTCGGTGATGTCGAAGAAGGTCGTCAGGAACCTGTTGTCCATCAGGGGAGAGGTCGCGATCAGGAAGCTCCTGCCGCGAATCGAGCTGTACATTTCCGTGATCGAGCTGTCCTTCCTCTTCATCCTCTCCTTCCAGAACGACCTGATGACGTCGCTGGACATGCCGAAGAGCTTGGTGGCGACATTGCCGACAACCACGTCGCCGACATAGTCTGCCGTCGAGTGGAAGGAATTGTTGACGGCGAGGATCCGGTAGTCCACTGGTTCGCCGCTCGCGTCGTAGAGCAGCTCGTTGAGGGCGACCCCCTCGGTCATGGTATCGAAAATGGCTTTCGCCTGATTTCTCGATTCGATCAGCTGCCTTTCGCCTTCGCGGCGTCTCAGGGCGTTTTGTATGGAAACCGAGAGAATGGCGATCCCGGCATTTTTCGCCGCGTAGCCGTAGGAGGCGATCCGTCCCGTCCTTTCGATGAGCCCTGGTTCCTCATGGTCCGTAAGGAAAACGATCGGAACATCCCTGTTCGCGAGGATGGCCTTCGCCGCTTCGGCGCCGTCCATCCCCTTGCCCAGCTCGATATCCATGAGGACGAGATCGAACCGGTCACCAGACTGATCGACCATTCCGATCGCCGCCTCTCCCGAGGCGGCGTGGACGATCTCGTAGCCTTCCTGCTCGAGCTGAAGCTTTTCATTCGCGGCCAGAGGCAATTCGTCCTCGACGAGCAGAAGGGTCTTTCGTTCCATGATGCTCATGCAATCTCCACGGTGCTTCAATTCTAGTATGAGCGGAAATGAAAGGTAAATTGGACATAGTGTTATTTTTTTATTTATCGCGAAACAGAAAGCCCCCAGCCGATGGTTGCTCATTTTGTCAGTCCCTTTTCTTCGGCTTCATCCATTCAGAACGGATTTCGACACATCCTTTCCTTTTGTCATCTTCACTTCCCGGTCCGTCTGGATTAGAATACCGGTATGAATGCAATAAAGGACAAGCTCGCTCTCATCACCGGTGGCGCGAGCGGAATAGGGCGGCTCGTCGCCCTGGGATTGGCTGAACGTGGCGCGCGGGTCGTCGCGTGGGACATCGACGAAGGCGCACTCGAAAGGATTTCCCACGAGGCGGCGAAGCTGAAGCTTCCGATCGCGGCGATGCGCTGCGACGTATCCGACAGGGCCGAGGTCTACCGGCAGGCGGCCAAGGTCCGCGAACTCTTCGGCCGGGTCGACATCCTCGTGAACAACGCGGGAATCGTCTCAGGCCGGAAGCTTCTCGATACCCCCGACGAAAAGATCGAGAGGACCATGGCCGTGAACGTACTCGCCCAGTTCTGGACACTGAAGGCCTTCCTGCCTGCGATGATCGAAAAAGGCGAAGGCCATGTCGTGACCATCGCCTCGGCCGCAGGCCTCGTCGGGGTGACCGGCCTCGCCGATTACTCGGCGAGCAAGTTCGCCTCCGTCGGCCTCGACGAGGCGTTGAGGATGGAGCTGAGGAAGCAGCGATCCAGGGTGCGCACGACGATCGTCTGCCCCTTCTTCATCGATACGGGGCTTTTCGCCGGGGTGAAGACCAGGTTTCCCCTTCTTCTCCCGATCCTGAAGCCGGAAGCCGTGGCGCTGAAGATCGTGGGAGCCATCGCTCGGGGGAAGAAGCGGGTCGTGACGCCGCCCTTCGTCTATTCGGTCTACCTGCTGAGGCTTCTCCCCGTCAGGGCCCTCGATGCGGTGGCCGATTTCTTCGGCATTTCCTCTTCCATGGATGATTTCAAAGGAAGGACCCATGAGTGAGCCTATGGTTGAGTCGAGGAATCCGGCGACCGGCGCCGTCATCGCGGCCCACCGCCTCGACGACGTTTCCGCGGTCAAGGCGGCGATCGCGCGGTCGAGAGAAGTCCAGCCCGGCTGGGCAGCCCTGCCCTATCGGGAGCGGTCCCGGCTGATGAAACGCGTCCGCGACTATGTCGTCGATCACGCCGACGCGATCGCACTCGTCATCGCAGGGAACAACGGCAAGACCGCCGTGGATGCCCTCGCGACCGAGATCCTCCCTGCCGCCATGGCCGTCCAGTACTACCGAAAAACCGGCTCGAGACTCCTCAGGCCCGCGAAGGTGAGGGGCGGCAACATCCTGATGTTCAACAAGCGCTCCCGCATCATCCGAAAGCCCTTCGGCGTCGTCGGCATCATCTCGCCCTGGAACTACCCCTTCGCCATCCCGTTCTCGGAGATCGTCATGGCCCTCCTCGCCGGGAACGGCGTCGTTCTCAAGGTCGCGAGCGACAGCCTCGCCGTGGGCGAGGCCCTGGCGGCTGTCTTCGGATCTGCGGGACTTCCCGAGGGGCTTTTCGCCTACGTCAACCTGCCCGGTCGGGAGGCCGGCGAGGCCTTCGTCGATGGCGGCGTCGACAAGCTCTTCTTCACCGGTTCCTCGGCCGTCGGTCGGGAACTGATGGCGAAGGCCTCGTCCCGCCTCCTTCCCCTCGTGCTCGAGCTCGGCGGAAACGACGCCGCCATCGTTCGCGCCGACGCCGACCTCGACCGCGCCGTCGGGGGCATCGTCTGGGCAGGATTCTCGAACTCCGGCCAGTCCTGCGGGGGAGCCCAGAGGATACTGGTCCAGCACTCCGTCTACGACGATTTCCTCGCCCGGCTGAAAAAGCGGGTCGAAAGCCTCAGGATCGGCCCGGCCTACGGGGAGGACGCTGACATGGGATGCATGACCTCCCTCAGGCAGAAGCGGGCGGTCGAAGCCCAGGTGATGGCCTGCCTCCAGGCGGGGGCCGCGGTCTTCGCGCGAAGCCCCCTCGATCCCGCCCTCGACGCCGGAAACTACATGGCGGCCCTCGTGCTGACCGGGGTGAAGCCCGGCATGCCCGTCATGACCGAGGAGGTGTTCGGTCCGGTGATCGCCATCCTTCCCTATTCGACGGACGAGGAAGCGGTCGGGATCGCCAATGCCTCTCCCTACGGCCTCACCGCGAGCGTCTGGTCGCGGGACCGCTCCCGGGCCCTCGAGATGGCCTCGCGGATCAACGCGGGGGCCGTCATGATCAACGACCACCTCATGTCCCACGGCCTCGCCGAAACCCCCTGGGGAGGCTGGGGTGAATCCGGCATCGGCCGGACCCATGCCGAAGCCGGTTTCCTCGAGATGACTCAAGGCCAGGTCCTGGTGGACGACATCCTCCCCGGCGTACGGAAGGATATCTTCTGGCATCCCTATTCGGCCGGGGTCTACCGGGGGATCAAGTCCATCGCGGACTTCCTCTACGGCCGCGGCATCCTTCGCCGTCTCGCCGCCATTCCCCGCCTCCTGAAGATTTTTTTCAGGTACTGGGAGAAGTGAACGGTGAAGGGTGAACGGGAAGAATCAAAAGGTGAGCGGTGAGGGGTGAGCGGGAAGAAGAAGTGAACGGTGAACGGAATTTAAGAAGTGAGGAGTGAGGGGTGAGCGGAGCGTCGTCGATATCGAGGGATTCTCTCGTGAAATCAACGTGATTCACGAAAATTTCCCTTGACATCGTACCGTTGCGTGCTATCTTTTCCCCTCACCCCTCACCCCTCACCCCTCACCCCTCACCCCTCACCCCTCACCGTTTTCCACCTCTTCCTTCGCCCTGTCGAGCAGGAGCTTGATGCGGTTGAGCTGGTTCACCC
>DBTK01000102.1:8177-23207 GCA_002307015.1 Spirochaetaceae bacterium UBA1318 | reverse complement strand
GGCGAACAGAAGTAGATGAGGTCTGTGCGGGCGACCGAGGAGAGGTCCGGGAAGAAGTCGTTCTCCGGGACGCATCTCAGGTAGGATATTCCCTCGTAGGCCGTGCCTCCCGCCGATTTGCCCGCCTGGCCGAAGATGACGCTCGCGTCGACGTAGACGGGGTAGGCCGGATCCTGGACGGCGACCGTCGCGCCGGGGCCGAACATCAGGGCGAGCCGGCCGAGGTCGGGCTTGGCGCCGTCCGAGATCGAGATGGCCTCGGGATCGACCCTGTCGGAATACCAGACTCGGGCGACGGCCTCGCGGAGCGAGCGGTTCCCCAGGTCCTCGCCGTAGCCCGAGTAGCCCTCGCGGGTTCCGAGCGCCTTCGCCTCGGCGGCGAGGGCGTCGCGCATGGAGGGGGGCAGGGGTTCGGTCGTATTGCCCACGCCGAGCGAGATGATCTTCGCCTCCGGATGGGCGGCCGCGAACTCGCGGCGCCTGCGCGCAATCTCCGGAAAAAGATAGCCGGCCGAAAGCCGCGCAAAACTGGGGTTCCTTGACGCCATTGCGTCCTCCTTGTTATCGCGAAGCAGAATGCCTCCGTAGCTACGGGGTTGTTGATCCTCGGTCGAGCGTCGCCTGAGGCGATTCCGGAACGTCCGTTTTCTTGCCATCGCTGGTGGAGAAGACGCTCGCGTACTCGAGCACCGTTCCGATCGCCATGCCGTTCCGGTGGGACATCTCCCTGACCTCGGTGACGGCCCTGGTGATGTCCGTCGTTCCCGCCGATATCTCGGTGATCGCTTCCCGTATCTGGTTCGAGATCGTGTTGAGGCTCGTGACCGATTCCAGGATGTTCTCGTTGCCGCCCTTCATCTCCAGGGAGCCCGATTGGACCTGCTGGGTGAGTTCCTGCATGGTCCTGAGCGCGGAGAGCACCTGGTTGCTTCCCTGGTTCTGCTCCTCCATCGCGTTCCCGATTTCCTTGAGTACGTTCTCCACCCTGACGACCCCGTCGAAGGTGTTGTAGAGGGCGTCCCGCGTCGAGCCGACGAGGGTCGCCATCTTGTCGATGTTTTCCTTGACGGACCTCAGCGTCGCGCCGGTGGCTATCGATTGCTCGGTCGTCGCCTCGGCGAGCTTCCTGATTTCGTCGGCGACGACGGAGAATCCGCGGCCGGCCTCGCCCGCGTGGGCCGCCTCGATCGCGGCGTTCATCGCCAGGAGGTTCGTCTGCTCGGCGATGGAGGCGATGAGGTCGTTCGTCTCGAGGAGGTTCTCCGAGTTTCTCTGGACGTCGTCGACGAGGGTGACGACCTCGCCGAGCTTTTCCTTGGCCTCGTCGGACTCGTCGCGGACGGAGGCCGCGAGGCTGCCGGCGTTCCCGGCGGTTCGGGAAATGGACTGGATGTTGCCGACCATCTCCTCGATGGCGGAGGAGGATTCGGCGATGGCCGCGGCCTGGGATCCGATCGTCCCGTTCAGGGCCTCGATGCTGCGCGCGATCTCTTCGACCACGGCCGAGGTTTCCGTGACGTTCTCCCGTTGGCTCTCCACCCGTTCGCGCGTGGTGCCGACGTTCGCGTTGATCTGGCCCACCGAGGCCGCCGTTTCCTCCATGCTCTGCTCGAGGCCGTCCCCGACCTCCTTGAGCTCGCCCATGGTGACGACGATGTTCCTGACGAGGTCGCTCAGGCTCTGCATCAGGTTGTTGAACCTCTCCTGGATAAAGCCGATCTCGTCGCTCGAGGTGACCAGACAGCGGGCCGCCGTGTCCCCGGACGCGGCCTTGTCCATCATCGTGATCAGGGCGGTGATCCGCTTGAGCATGACCCGGTGGATGGTCCAGAGGATGGCGGCGCAGGTCAGGACGACGGTGACGATGAAAAACACCACCAGGTAGAGCCTGATGATGGTGGCCAGGGTCAGGAGTTCGGCTCTCGGCTCGATGGCCAGGATGTACCAGGGCTCGTCCTCTCCTATCTTCTGGTAGGCGAGGTATTCGACCGTCCGCCCGTGGGCGAAGCTGACGAAGCCGTCCTCCGAGGCCTTGATCTTCGCGAAGACGGGCAGGGTGTCGATCTTGACCCCGAGGGCCGTGAGGGCGTCGGCGTTCATGATGACGTCCCCTTTTTCCGAAACGACGGCCGCAAACCCCGTTTTTCCGAAAAGCTTGTTGGCGACGTAGTTGTGGCCGACGGTGTCGAGGTCGAGGGCGACCACGAGGACGCCGAGCCGTCTCTGACCCAAAGCGATGGGAACCGAGGTGTACCTCAGCGTCGTGCCGAGCTGGGATACGGTGATGTCGGGGCTTTCGAACAGGGCCTTCCCGTCGATCATGATGCTCGTGAAGTAGCGCTCGGTGCCGACGTCCGTCCCGATGTCCGTTTTGGAATGGGACGAGGTGATGAAACCCCGCTCGTCCACGATGAACACGTTCGAGATTATTCCCGAAAGGTTCACGAATTCGTCGCAGATGGCGTTGAGGTTCGCCGGTTTTTTCTGCTCGATGGCGGAAGGTATCCTCTGGTCATGGCCGTATACGGAGATGATTTCGCTCATGAAGTCTACCTGGGCCTTCACCGAATCGGCTATCGCCCGGGCATCCTGGCCGAGAACCGTCTTTTCCCTCTCGATGATCGGTCCCTCGATGGCAACCGACAGGATAAATCCGAAAAGGACGAAGAACAGGAGCAGGGACAGCGAAACCGCGAGTCCCAGCTTAAACGCGATCGTGAATTTTCGAGTGCTGTTTTTCTCCATCGTCACATCCTCTGCGGTATCATGGAACAAAGGCGGCCTCTCGACAGGGAGTTCGGGTGGATTAACCCGAGTAATCACCATCGACCTTACCGGAAATTTTCGAGCGCCCCGAAATCGAGGGTGCCGAAATAGTCCTCGACGGTTTCCTCCCTGCGGATCTTGATGATGCTTCCATCTTCGCGGAGGAGGAGCTCCGCGCTGCGAAGCTTGCCGTTGTAGTTGAAGCCCATCGCATGTCCGTGGGCTCCCGTGTCGTGGATGACGACGATGTCCCCCGGCACGATCTCGGGAAGGGCCCGCTGGATCGCGAACTTGTCGTTGTTTTCGCACAGGGAGCCTGTCACGTCGTAGACGCTCGTCGCGTCCTCGTTTTCCTTGCCGACCACGGTGATGTGGTGGTAGGCTCCGTAGATTCCGGGGCGCATCAGATTCGCCATGCTGGCGTCGAGGCCGACGTAGTCCCGGTAGGTGTGCTTCATGTGCCTGACCGTCGTGACGAGCCAGCCATAGGGGCCCGTGATGATGCGTCCGCATTCCATGAAAACCTTGACCGGTCCGAGCCCCTTTTTCTCGATGATGTCCCGGTAGGCCTTGCCTATTCCGTCGGCGATGGCGCGGTAATCGACCGGGGTCTGTTCGGGCCGGTAGGGGATGCCGATGCCGCCGCCGATATTGACGAACTCGAAGCGGATGTCGAGGGCGTGGGAAAGCTCGGCGACCATCTGGAAGAGCATCCTGCCGGTTTCGATGAAATAGCGGTAATCGAGCTCGTTCGAGGCGAGCATGGTATGGAGGCCGAACCGCTTCACTCCCCTCTCTTTCGCCATCCGGTAGCCCTCGAGGAGCTGGTCGCGGGTAAAACCGTACTTCGCCTCCTCGGGCTTGCCGATGATGGCGTTGCCCTGTCTGAGGCTGCCGGGGTTGTACCGGAAGCAGATGAGCTCGGGGAGGCTTCCGCAGGTTTTTTCGAGGAAGTCGATGTGGCTCATGTCGTCGAGGTTCAGGATCGCGCCCATTTTTCTCGCCTGGAGGAACTCGTCGGCCGGGGTGTCGTTGGAGCTGAAAATGATCTTTTCTCCAGAAATTCCCGATCGTTCGGCGAGCAGGAGTTCGGGGAGGCTCGAGCAATCCGCCCCGAAACCCTCCTCGTTCAGGATCCTGAGGATGAAGGGATTGGGCAGGGCCTTGACGGCGAAAAATTCCGTGAAATCGGGAAAGGCGGCGAAAGCCTGCTTCAATTCACGCGCGTTCGCCCTGATGCCCTTTTCGTCATAGAGGTGAAAAGGCGTTTTCTGGGTCTTCATGACCTCTTCAAGTCGATCACGGCTCAGCGGAAAAGTTTTCTGGGGCAAGGGCTTCCTCCTCGGGAAATGCGCGAAACGTCGAGTTCATTCGGAAACAGAGGGTTTCCGGACCGGTTGATGATCGCAAAAAAACCTAAAAAGATCAATTCTTTCCCGGGGTGTTTGAAAAACCGCGAGCTTCGAGATACAATCAGATCAAAACATCATATTTCATAAAGGAGCGCTTTTTGATGAAACTCGATGTCCTGACTTTTTCGGTCGTTCTGTTTTGCCTGACGGTCTTCTCCTTCGCACAGGGAACGCCGTCGGCCATGGTCGACCCAAAGCAGGAAGTGGCGATCCTTTCCCTGAGTCCCGGCGATTTTCCGGTTCCGGAAAGCGCGCTTTCCTCGATCGACGGGGAGATCCAGAGCGTGTTCGTCGGACTGGGCCGGTTCGAGGTCGTCGGAGCACCGAAACGCCTTACCATTAAGGAAATTCCCCTTCTCGTCGAGGCCGTGAAACATTCGAAGGCGCCGAGCTTCGCCATGACGGACGAGGTTCCTGTCGGCGCACAGTCCTTCACCGCACCCGAATTCGACAACCTCCTCAAGGCTTCCATCATCGTCATCCCGGTCGTCGTCGGATTTTCCTCCGAATACAATCCCCGCCTCCTCTCCTATCGCTCCCGGGTCAAGGTTTCCTTCGCCTTCGTCGGGGTCCAGGACGGGAAAGTGATAGCCTTTCGAACCCTCGAGACGACCGGCGACCACCTGATCGATCCCCGATCCGCGGTCAGGAATGCGATCGACGACATCCCTGACAAGCTCGAATACGAGATCGCGACCATCCCGGATTTCCAGCTCGCGAGGAAGATCCTCTCAGTCGAGGGACGGAAGGTCACCCTCGTGCTCGGGAGCGACCTGGGCATCATCCCCTCGGACGAGTTCTCCGTCCTCTATCCCACCGTCGAGAACGGCATCAGGAAGGATCGGTTCGTCGGTACCATCGCGGTTCGAGAAACCTCCCCGAAACAGTCGATAGCCTGGATCGAGTATGCCGACAGCCCCATAACCCCCGAGTGCGAGCTCTCCGAGATCGTCAAGGTCGGGATCGAGAACGAGCCCTACCTCCACGCGATCATCGGGAAGGGAATGAGACACCCCAAATTCGACAAGGCCGATCCCGCGGCCCTCACCTGGAGCGACACGACGACGACCTGGGTTCCCGGCTTCAGGTTCGGCTACACGAAGCTCGCCTACAATCTCCGTCCCTATGTCATGTTCGAGGCCCCGCTCAACGGATGGTACTCCGGGTCTCCCTCCGTCGGCGCGATCACCTACAAGACGAGCGCGAGCGCCTTCAACGTCGGGCTGGGGCTCGAAACGACGGTCTACCTGAGCCGTTTCCAGCTCGTTCCCTTCGCCCAGTTCGGCATCGGGCTCGACACCTTCTCGATCACGAACGCCGATACCGATACGAGCGTTTCCAAGCTCTCCTCGAAGTCGGCCCTGTCCGCCCTCGGCGGCACCGTCGGCGTCGATGCCGGCTACCTGCTCAACGACAAGGTCAGGCTCAACGCCTCGGCCGGGGCGTCCTACTACGGCGCCCTCGACTCGACGATCGAAAGGCTCTGGGGCTCCTACGGCGGCTTTTTCGTCGGCCTCGGCGCGACGGTCAGCTGGTAAGGACGCCCCGGCCTTCCGGCCGGCCTGTCAGGCCCCGGCCTTCAACTTGCCCGTGGCCACGAGGCTCTCGGCGATGAGTACGGCGTTGAGAGCCGCCCCGCGCAGGAGCTGGTCCCCCGAGACGAAGAAATCGACGCCGTGATCCCCGAACACGAGGTTCTGCCTGATCCTGCCGACGTCGACCGGGTACTTCCCGCTCGCGTAGAGCGGCATCGGGTAGGTCTTCGTCGCCGGATCGTCCTTCACCTCGATCATCTCGGCCTTCCCCAGGAGGGCCCGGAGCTCGGCGATATCGACCGGCTTTTCCGTCTGGACGGTGATGGCCTCGGAGTGGGCGCGGAGGACGGGAACGCGGACGCAGGTCGAGCTCACCGCGAGGTCGGGCAGCCCCAGGATCTTCCTCGTTTCCCAGACGACCTTCATCTCCTCCTTCGTGTAGCCGTTCTCGAGGAAGACGTCGATCTGCGGTATGACGTTGAAGGGGAGGGGATGGGCGAAGACCGAGTGGCCGGACTTTCCCTCGTCGAGGAAACGCCTCGTCTCGACCTTCAGTTCCTCCATGCCCTCGGCCCCCGCTCCGCTCGCCGCCTGGTAGCTCGATATGATGACGGCCTTCAGGCCGTAGCGCTTGCGGATGACCTCGAGCGGCAGGATGGCGATGGCCGTCGTGCAGTTCGGGTTCGCGATGAGGAGGCTCGAGCCGATCGCGTCGGCGTTGATCTCCGGGATGACGAGGGGAACGGCGGGGTCGTAGCGGAAGGTCGACGAGTTGTCGATGACGTAGGCCCCAGCCGCCGTCGCCTTGCCGGCGAACTCCTTCGTCCAGCCTCCCCCGATGGCGAAAAGGCAGAGGTCGAGGGTCGAAAAGTCGATGCCGTTCGCGTTTTCGACGGTGAGGGCGCCGAAGGGCGTCTCGACGGTCTTGCCCTCGGAGCGTTCGCTCGCGAAAAGCCTCAGGGTTCCGACCGGAAATTTCCGGTCGGCGAGCACCGCGATGAGTTCCTTGCCGACGGCGCCCGTCGCCCCGAAAATACCGACACGAAGATGGTCCATGATTCCTCCAGGATGCGTTCTCAAGGTATGGAGCCGTCCGGCGACCGGCCGGGGGCGGTTCCCTGTCTGCTAAATCAGTCCGAGGGATCTGAGCCCCTCGTCGACGATTCCCTTCTTTTTCTCGTCCATCTCGCAGAGCGGGAGCCGGTAGCCGCCGGCCGCCATCCCGAGACGGGCGCAGATGTACTTGATCGGGATCGGGTTCGGGTCGATGAAGGCGAGATGGGTCATCGGCGCGATGATCGAGTAATGGAGCTTCCTCGCGAGCTCGTAGTCCCCCGAGGCTGCGGCGTTCACGAACTCGACCACGGCCTTCGGGACGGCGTTCGCGATGACGGATACCACGCCCCGCGCCCCCAGTGCCATGAAGGGGAGGGTGAGGCCGTCGTCCCCCGAAAGGACAGAGAAGTCCGGCCTTCCCGCGCAGGAGGCGACGATGGCGCCGCACTGGGCCGCGCTCCCCGAGGACTCCTTGTCCGCCTGGATGTTAGGGATCGCGGAAAGCCGGGCCATGAGCTCGGGCTCGATGTTCTTGCCCGTTCTCGACTGGATGTTGTAGACGACGACCGGGATGGAGACGGCCTCGGCCACCGCCTTGAAGTGCCTGAAGACCCCCTCGTCGCTCGGGCGGCTGTAGTAGGGCGTCACGACGAGGACGGCGTCGGCGTCGAGCTGCTCGGCACGCTTGGCCTGCTTCACGCTGTCGTCGGTGGAGTTGGACCCCGCCCCGACGATGACGGTCGCCTTTCCCTTCAGCTCCCCCACGGCGGCGCGGACGAGGCTCTCCCGTTCGTTGTCCGTCAGCGTCGGCGGCTCTCCCGTCGTGCCGCAGACGACGACGCCGGTGATCCCGGCCGCGAGCTGGAGGGCGATGTTCCGGCGGAAGCCCTCGTAGTCCACCCCGCCTGACGAGGTGAAGGGGGTGATGAGGGCGGTGTAGCTTCCCTTAAACATGGCCATCTCCCTTCTTTCCGACGGCGAGCGAGGCCATCAGGTCGTCCATGGAGAAGAAGCCCTTCTTGCCGTGGACGAACTCGGCGGCCATCACGGCGCCCGAGGCGAAGCCCGAGCGGTTTCTCGCCGAGTGGCGGAGTTCGATCGTGTCGGCCTCGCCGTCGATGACCACCTCGTGGACGCCGGGCACCGCTCCGCCCCGCGCGCTCGTGAGGTGGAGCTCGTTCGGCTCGATGCGGCGGTTGAGGGTGTCGGTCACGAGGACGGTCTTCCTGGCGATGTTCTCCATGACCACGCCGGCGACCGAGAGGGAGGTGCCGCTCGGGCTGTCGGCCTTCCGGGCATGGTGGATCTCGCGGATGAAGACGTCGTACTCGCTCACGGCGTCGACGAGCCTCGAGGCCTCGGCGACGATGCGCAGGAACATCTGGATCCCGATCGAGAAGTTGCTCGCCCAGATGAAGCCGATGCCGCCCTTTTCGACGAGGGCGCGGATCGAGTCGGTTTCGTTGTACCACCCGGTGGTTCCCATGACGACGTCGACCCCGGCGGCGCAGTAGCGCTCGAGGTTTCCCCTGACCGCCTGGGGCCGGGTGAAGTCGAGGGCGACGTCGACGCCCGCGAGTGACTCGGCGGTGATGTCGCGGAAGTCGGCGTCGGCGGCGACCGGGTCGATGGAGACGAAGGGGATGCCCTTTCTCCTGAGCGCGGCGCCGGTCTCCCTCCCCATCGCCCCGTAGCCGACGATGGCGGCCTTCATGACGAGGCTCCCTGGGCGGCCCCTGCGGCAAGGGCGCCCTCTTCGATGGCGCCCTCGAAGAGGGCCGCGTGCAGGGCCTTGACGCAGCGTTCAGCGTCTCCTTGAGCTATCACGAACGAGATGTTCACCTGGCTCGCGCCCTGGGCTATCATCTCGACCCTGATGCCCGCCCGGGCGCAGACGGAGAAGATGGTGCCGGGGCTGTCGGTCGCGGTCATGATGCCGGGGCCGACCACGCAGACGGCGGCGCAGCCGTTGTGGACCTCGACCGTGCTGAAGTCGCCGAGCTCGGTGATCGCGGCGCCGAGGTTTTCCGTGTTGTCCAGGGTCAGGGATACCGACACCTCCGAAGTGGCGACCATGTCGACCGATATCTCGTAGCGCTTGAAGATCTCGAAGATGCGGGCGAGGAAACCGTAGGCGAGGAGCATCCTGGTGGAGACGATGCGGACCACCGTGACGTTCTTCTTGCAGGAGATGGCCGTGTACTGGCGCTCCGAGGTCGTCTTCTCGACGATGACCGTGCCGGGATGTTCCGGATTGTGGGTGTTGAGGACCCGAACCGGTATGCTTCTCGCGACGGCGGGGAAGATGGTCTTGGGATGGAGTACCTTGGCGCCGAAGAAGGCGAGCTCGGCCGCCTCGGTGAAGCTTACCTCGGGAATGCTCCTCGCCTGGGGCACGATGCGCGGGTCTGTCGTGAGCACCCCGTCGACGTCGGTCCAGATCTGGATTTCCTCGGCTCCGAGGCCGGCGCCGAGGATGGAGGCGGTGTAGTCGCTCCCGCCCCTGCCGAGGGTCGTGATGATTCCGGCCCGGTTCTTGGCGATGAAGCCGGTCACGATGGGGATTCCCCGTTTCATCGCAAGCCGTTTGGGTATCTCGTCGTAGGTCTCGGGCAGGATCTCGGCCTCGCCGAAATCGTCGTCGGTGACGATGCCTGCTTCCCAGCCGAAATAGGCGAGGGAAGGGGTTCCCCGCGTTCGGAAATACTCGGCGATGATGGAGCTCGAGAGCCGTTCGCCGAAGGAACAGACGGCGTCCAGAGTCCTCGGGCTCAGTTCCTGGATGAGCCTGATGCCGTCGAGGTAGTTCGCGAGTTCCGCGAAGGCGGCCTCGTACCAGCCCGGTTTCGCCCCGGAACCCGAGGCGACGTCGATCCCGAGATCGGCGACGATCCTGTCGTGCCTTTCGCGGATGGGGGCGAGGAGGGTCGAGGAATCCTCCCGGTAAAGCGCCTTCTTCGCCGCGGCGATGAGGAGGTCGGTGACGCCGCCGACGGCGCTCACGACGACGACGGGGTCGCGCGGGAGACGCTCGGTGACCAGGCGATAGACCTCGCGGATCCTCTCGGCGCTTCCGACCGAGGTACCGCCGAATTTCATGACGATCATATGCTTCCTCCGGATGCGCCGAACAAGGGCGCCGATTCCCGATCCGCGAGGCATTCGACGATCTCACCGACGTACATGCGGTGGAAGTCGCGGATGGGATAGTGCTTGATGATGGACGGATCGATGAATCTGTCCGGGTCGAGATCCTTCGAGTAGAGGGTGCGGCAGGAGAGGCAGAATGACGCCTCCTCGAGAACTGTCATCCCCGATTCGAGAACCCTGGTGGTGAGCCCCGCGGATTCGATCTTGCGACCCTCCCTCCCCGAATGGGAGCCGCAGTAGTCGAGGGCGGAACGGTATTTTTCGGAAAAGAAGGACAGGGCGAATCCCTTTTCCTTTTCGAGGATCTCGAAGCTGTACCGGGTGGGCCTGACGAAGATGAAGGCGACATCGTGGTTCCAGAGCACGCCGAACCCGCCCCAGCTCGCCGTCATGGCGTTGAATCCCTCGCCCTTTCCGGCCGAAATCAGCATCCAGTCCTTGTTCAGCAGGGTAAAGACGTTTTTCTTGAGGCCTTCGACATCGACGCGAATAAACTCTTTCATGTGCTTCCTTGCCGTATTTATACTATGGTCATGTATTTTTATGCAAGTGATACCCGGTAATCGGGTATTTTTTGTATAAAAATGTAAGAAAGGATCGAGCCCAGGCGGCCGATAGATGCGGTCCGCCGTCCCGGCTCCTTACGGGCTTTTGAAACGTCCCAGACCCGGATCCTGCGGATCTCGCGGATCCTGAGGATCCGACGGATCCTCGGGATCCGACGGATCCGCCCGGGTCCCAGGGTGCCGGAATTATCGAAGCTTTTCAATACCCTCGCTGCCTCGAGCGGTCCGATGCGCTAGATGGGCCTGGAACTCCGCCTGATCCTGGAGGGCGGAACGCCCTTGATCCGTTTGAAGAGCCTCGAGAAGTAGTAGGGGTCCTCGATCCCGACCCTCGCGCCGATCTCGCCCAGGCTGAGGCTCGTGGTGCGGATCAGGCTCTCGGCCCGATCCATCCTGGTCCTCTGGACGTAGCGGGCGGGGGAGGTTCCCGCCATCCTGCCGAACACCCGCGAAGCGGTCGCCACGCTCGTTCCGCCCGCCTCGGCGAGGGCGGCGACGGAGATCCCCTCGGCGAGGTGATCCTGGACGAAGGACCTCATGCGGACCCAGGAAGGATGGCCGGGGCCCGCGATCGCGTCCCCCGATTTCGCCACCGCCGAAAGCTCCTCGACGAAAAGGGAGGCGAGCATCCTCGAGTCCTCCTCCCTCACCATGTGGTCCCCGCTCGCGGAATCCGGAAGCGGGGAGGGATTGAAGCGTTCGACGATGTACTCGGCGAGATGGAAAAGCCGGGGCGCGAGCCCGAAGTCCCCCGAGATGATTCCGTCGACGTTCGGGATGGGGGCGTCCGTCCTGTTCGGCGCCCTGGCGAAGGGATCGTCCTCGGCGTGGGGAACGTAGTAGATCGCCGGTCCCTCGTAATCGGGAACGAGGTGGATGGCCCCTACGAAGAAGGGATCCTCGTCCTCCGGCTGGTAGGAGATGTCGTGGTTCCAGGGCAGGAAGAGGAATCCGTCGGGGGCGAGGCCGAAGACCTTCCCGTTCACCCTTACCGTTCCGTTTCCCGATTTTCCGTAGAGGAACATGCGGCTGCCGACATGGGCGTTCCGGATCCTCTCGCCCCTCTTGAACCGGTACCAATTCGCGTGGACGATCATCGGCCTCATGCGGCGATTATACAATAATAATGCCGTCTGAATGGGGGAAATGATCGGAAAATACAAGTAACTGATCGGCCGTTCCATTCCAATCCAGGCCATCCCATGATAGACCGGTGTATCGACGGAGGGTACCATGAATTCAAGGGAACGGGTGAGGATGGCATTCAACCACGAGGAGGCGGACCGGGTTCCCATCGACTACCTGGCCAATCCCGGAATCGACGCCAGAATGAAAAAGCACTTCGGTCTCGACGCGAAGGATGCCGAGGGGCTCCGCCTCGCGCTGGGCGTCGATTTTCGCTCCGTGATGCCGAGGTATTCGGGCCCCGAGCTCCATCCGGGGATCGAGGACCGCATCGTCAGCATCTGGGGAGCCCATACCCGCTGGATCGAGCACGCCTCGGGCGGCTACTGGGATTACTGCGATTTCCCGCTGAAGGGGGCGACGGAGGAGGAGGTCGGGAGCTTTCCGATGCCCTCTCCCGACGATTTCGACTACGATGGGGCCCTCGCCCTCTGCGAGCGCTACCGGGACTACTGCCTGGTCCTGGGCGACGCCGGCCAGGCCGACTGCATCAACTCGACCGGCATGGTCCGCACGATGGAAGAGACCCTCGTGGACATGGCCCTGGGCGAGGGGGCCGGGCTCGCCTACATGCGCCGGAAGAACGTGATCCAGCTCGCCGTCCTCGAGCGGATGCTCGACAAGGCGAAGGGCAGGATCGACATCCTTTTCCTCGGCGAGGACCTCGGCACCCAGATCGGGCCGATGATCTCGCTCGAGATGTACCGCGCGGTGCTCAAGCCCATCCACAAATCCTTCGTCGACCTCGCCAAATCCTTCGGCGCGAAGGTCATGATCCATTCCTGCGGCTCGAGTTCCTGGGTCTACGAGGATTTCATCGAGATGGGGGTGGACATCGTCGACACCCTCCAGCCCGAGGCCGCCAACATGGCCCCCGCCTACCTCAAATCGAAATTCGGCTCCCGACTCTGCCTCCACGGCTGCATCTCCACCGCGGGACCCGTGGAGCGGGGCAGCGTCGCCGACGTCGAGCGGGACGTCGCCGAAAAGCTCGCCGTCCTCATGCCCGGCGGCGGCTACGCCTTCTCCCCCACCCACGAGCTTCAGGACGATTCGCCGACGGAGAACGTGGTCAGGATGTACGAGCTGGCGAAGACGGTCGGGCGGTACCGGAAGTGAAACGGGCGGGATGACCAAACGGGAACGGGTCCTCGCGGCGTTCAACGCCATGCTCCGTGCGGCGGGGGTCGATGCATCGGGAGTGCGGAATGGCGCCATCCGGCCTCAAGGCCGGATGGCGAGGAGAAGATAGCTCAGGAAATGGTGAAGCTTCGCGTGCCGGTGACCGAGGCCTCCTGCCCCGGGATGAGGACGCGGGCGGTAATCCCGGCCGGAAGGGTGATCGTCGCTTCGATCTTCGCTCCCGAGCGTTTCCAGGACGCCTCGATGACGCCCAGGGGGGTCGGCCGCCTGATCGAGGCCGAATCCATTCCGGGGGCGAAGAAGGGATCGAAGTCCACCTCGGCCCAGCCGATGCCCTTCTGGACGACCCCGCCGAGGGTGTCCATCAGGTGGAAGAGGGGATGGGCGCTCCAGGCATGGCTCATCGAGCCTTCGCCCGGCTTCTGGTCGAACATCTCCCAGCACGCCCCCTGCTCAATCCAGGGCGACCACATCCGCTTGATGAAGTCGATCGCCTCCTTCCTGAAGCCGTTCTCCCTGGCGACCTGGATCGCGTAGCTCGTCCAGTAGGTTGAGGGCACGGGCACGTCGAGTTTCTCTCCCCTCAGGAAGGGCAGGATCCTCTCGTCGAACATCCGCTTTTTCGACTCGGGTTTCAGGCCGAGGAGGACGGCGAAGACCTGGGAGTGGACCGAATGCACCTTCGAGGGAAGCCCCGCTTCGCCGAGCCCGTCGTGGAAGAGCCCCTTATCACCGTCGAAGAGGAGGCTGTCGATCAACCGTTCGTGGCTCGCCGCCTCGGCGGCGACCTCGGCCGCCTCGGCCGAACGGCCGGACTTCGAAAGCATCTCCCCGAAGAACCGGAGCGCGAGGAGGTACCACTGGTTGTAGAGGGTCGGCGCCCCCTCCTTCGCCAGGTTCGACCAGTCGAGGAAGAGCCAGTAGCGCCTGTCGTAGGCGAGAAGTCCTGAGATCCTCGGCGCCTCCGTCCGGAAGTAGGAGAGGACCTCGCGGATGCGGGGCAGCTGCTCTTCGAAGATCGAGAGGTCGCCCGTCTCGCGGTAGTAATCGTGGACGGTGGCGATCCAGACGAGGGAAAAATCGGGCAGGATGCAGTTGTGGGCCATGGTCGGTGCGTGGCCGTAGGTGAGGCCGTTCGGCACCTTCTGCCGTCCGACGGAGCGGATGCCCCGCGCGAAAAGCCGGGAATCCCCGTCCATCGCCATGGTGTTCCAGAACTGGATCCTCGCGTCGCCCCACCACTGGGCCTGTTCCCGCCAGGGGGTGTCGACATAGGAATCGAGGGAGCAGACCTGCTCCGTGCGCCGGCAGATCCTCCAGATGTCGACGAGGGTCTTGTCCGAGCTTTCGAAGCTCCCGCCGAGGGAATAGGGGTAGCCGGTATCGCTCATCGAGAGGGAGACCGAGAGCGGGGTCGGGCTCTCGTGGACGACGACGGCCGCGTAGCGGAAGCCGAGGATGTGGAAAAAGTCGAAGCGGGTTTCACCCTCGGCGAGGATGAGACGGTTGCTCATCGAGGCCCGGCAGGCGAAGAAATCCGGATCGAGGAGGAGGGGTGAGGAATCCGGCTTGAGAGCCTCGCCGTAGAAGAAGTCGACGACGGTTCCCGCCGATCCTCCCCTGACGACGACGCTCGCCGGCCCTACGACCTCCTCGCCGAAATCGACGACGACGGCCGCGAAGCGGCCCTTCGCCTGTGAGGGTAGGACGAAGCCCTTCTCGGTGTGGGGCTCGTCCCGCTTTTTCCAGCTTCCCGACCCGAAGGTTCCGAAGAGTCCCTTGGCGAGGTTGTACCAGTCCCGGTAGCCTGTGTCGTCGGTACCTGAGCCTTCTGAGGCGATCGAAACCGGGACCCGTTTCCGTTCGGCCATCTGGGGAATTCCCCTCGCCTCGAGGTCGTGCCAGGGCATCGCGCCGTAGGCGGTCACGCCCGGGACGTGCCATTGATGGATGAGGGCGCCGCTCCCGTTGGAGGGGTCTCCGCCCTCGCTCATCCTCTCCTCGATGTTGAGGGCGGCGGGCGGTTCCCTGGAGGTGAGCCAGTCGCGGTCGACGAGGCTGCCGTCGACGTGTTCCTGGAAATCGAGCTGGAAGGAGTAGAGGGCCACGTCCCGTTTCCTCGCCTGGTCGTAGCGGCTGATCCACGAGGCGTCGCTCCTCACCGGCGTTCCCCTCAGGTCCCCGGCGCAGAGGAAACCTGCCGAGGTCTGGGTCACG
>DBTK01000102.1:0-7947 GCA_002307015.1 Spirochaetaceae bacterium UBA1318 | reverse complement strand
CCGGCGCAGAGGAACCCTGCCGAGGTCTGGGTCACGTAGTGGAAGGTGCTCACCCCCCCGTTGTAGGCCTCGACGCAGAGGCGGTTCGCGCCGGGGACGAGGAAGGGGCCGACGTCGACCTCGTCGTAGGGCCAGCTCTCCTGGTAGCCCCGCGCCGGTCCCCGGGTGACGTAGGTCCCGTTGACCCAGAGCCGGTACTTCTGGTCGGCGGTGATGTACAGGACGGCCGGTCCCGAATCCCGCTCGATCGTGAAATCCTTTCGAAAATGGGCGTACCGGTTTTTCAGGTCGTAGAGCCGGTAGTCGGGCCATATCCACGACGCGGTGCGCAAAAGATCCTTTCCGTCGGCGACGTTCATGTTCTCTCCTTTCCTATGACACCCAAGAAAAAGAGCGCCGTCCCCATGGACGACGCTCCCGATCGCTTGTTCAGGATGGAAGGCGGTCTATTTTTCGGCCCAGTCTGGATTTTCCTGGAGCAGCTGCTTGGCGGCTTTCATCATCGAACCCTGGATGCCCGCGGCGGTCGAGTCGAGGTCGGTCTTTCCCATCAGGTAGACCTGGACCCGGCTGAAGAAATCGTCGAGGAACTCCCTGGTCAGCATGCTGTCGAAGGGCTCGATCCTCTCGGTGCCGTTCTTGGCCATCATGTCGGTGTAGACCTTGAGGGAATCGATGGCTCCCTTGGTGTCCATGACCGCGGGGGCGAATCCGCCGTGGTCGTTGAGCGTCGCGACGATGGTCGGGGGATTGGTGACGTAGCGGAGCCAGTCGATGGCCGCGGCGTAGGTGCCCCTGTCCTTGGTGAACTCGGGGACCGCGTACTGGAATACGCCGCCGACCCCGCCCATCATCGGGAACTCGGATCCGCCGAACTGCGAGGTTTCCTTGGTGATCGTCGGGAACTTCTTGAACACGCCCCACTTGAAATTGATGAGGGGGTCCTGCATGGTCGTCTTCGTCATCCAGCTGCCGAACCAGCCCATCGCCGCCTGGCCCTTGGCCCAGTAGTCGTAGACCTGGTTGGAGTCGGTGTTGATCGCCCAGAATCCGTCCGGCCAGTACTGGGAGAAGTCCTTGAGGACCCTGAGCATGTCCTTGAACTGGGGGTCGGTCGCGGCGTAGCGGCCCTTGACGATGGCGTTGACCATGACCTTGGTCGGGAGGCCCTCTCCCGGCTTCCAGGTCCGCTCGACCTTCGAGCCCTTGATCCTGTCCATCGCGTTGTTGTAGAGGACGTCCTGGATCTCTCGGGTGAACCAGCTGCCGTAGAGCCTGACGCCGCCGTCCTCCATCGACATACTCGTCGAGAAGGGTACGACGCCGATGGCTTTCAGCTTCTTACAGTCGGCCATGAACTCGGCCCAGGTGTCGGGCTCCTTGGTGATGCCGGCCTTCTTGAACAGGTCCTTGTTGTAGAAAATGCCGGTGCCGACGATGTCGCCGGTGAGCATGTAGATCTTGCCGTCGGGCGCGCGGCCCGATTCGATCGCGGGCTGCTGGAAGATGTCGTACCATCGTGCGTAGGACGGTGCATAGGGGTTCTTTTCGTTCAGGGGGCCGGTCAGGTCGGCGAGCCAGTTTTTCTTGTAGTCCCGCTGGATGTAGCCCCTCTGGTACCACACCACGTCGGGCGCCGTACCTCCGGCCATCTGCGTCATGAACCACTCTTCGTAGTTGCTCCTGATCTCGGGCACGAACTCGATCGTGATATCCGGATGGAGCTTCTGGTAGGCCTTGGCGACAGTCCACAGGTAGCTCGGCGGGGTCACCCGTTCCGACTCGAGTTTCTCCCGCGGGGTCAGGCCCTGCATGTAGACCCTGAGGGTCTTCGTCCCGCTCTGGGCGAAGAGCGCGCCGGCCACGAGCATGGCCAGAAGAATCGCAAGCGCTTTTTTCATGATCCAATCCTCCTTTTCTTCACTATCTCTACCGGCTTCCGCCGGATATATCCGCTCCGCCGTTCCGCTAGACCTTGAGAGCCCCCGAGGAGATGCCCTTCACGAAGGATTTCATCGTGAAAAAGAATAGGATGATGAGGGGCAGGGAGGCGATCACGTAGCCCGCGAACATGACGCCCCTGGTCTCGAAGCTCGAGGTGCTCATCGAGAAGCTCATGACCCCGACGCTAATCGTCCAGAGCTGGTTTTTCGAGATCGTGACGAGGGGCCACACGTAGTCGTTCCAGGTCCCCAGGATGTTCATGATCGCGATCGTCGAGAGGATGGGGACGCTCATCGGGACGGCGATGTGGCGGTAGGACTGGAAGGTCGAAAGCCCGTCCATCGCCCCCGCGTCGAAGAGCTCCCCCGGGATCGAGGCCATGAAGCTCCTGAGCACGAAGATGCCGAAAACCTGGCCGCCGGCGATGTAGGGCAGGATCAGGGCCCACCGCGTGTTGAGCAGCCTGAGGTGCTTGATCAGCAGGAACTGGGGCACCAGGAGCAGGATCGAGGGCATCATCATCAGCGAGATGATGGCCAGGAACAGGAACTCCCTGCCGGGAAACGTGAAGCGGGCGAAGACGAAGGCCGCCAAGCTCGCCACGAAAAGGACGCCGATGACCGACCCCCCCGTGACGATGAGGCTGTTGAGGAGGTAGGGGCTGATCCCCTTCCATGCGTCCCGGTAGTTCGAGGGCTGGAAGGGCCAGGGCAGGCCCCAGAAATTGTGCGAGATCTGGTATGAAGACTTGAACGAGGTGAGGAAGGTGAACACGAAGGGATAAAAGGTGACGATCCCCAGGATGATCAACAGGAAGTGTATGGGCAAATCGTGGCGGATGGCTCGGTTCATGATGTCACGCCCCCATCGAATCGTTGTTCGATTTCATGTATTTGAGGTTGAGGTAGGTCAGGGTCAGGATGACGACGAAGAGGAAGGTCCCGATCGCGCAGGCGTAGCCCATCTTGCCGTACTGCATCGCGTTCCGGTACAGGTAGAGGCCGGGAACCATGGTCGACTTTCCGGGACCGCCGTTGGTCATGATCAAGATGTTCACGAAACCCTGGACGGAATTGATGATCGCCAGGATCACCACCAGCTTGATCTGCGCCGAGATCAGCGGCAGCTCGATTTTCAGGAACCGCGCCACCGGTCCCGTCCCGTCGAGGATGGCGGCTTCGATGACCGATATCGAGATGTTCTGGAGACCGGCGAGGAAGATCAGGGTCTGGAACCCCGACACCCAGGGGAAGTTGATGAACAGGATCGAGTAGAGGGCGGTGTTGTACTCGCCGAGCCAGGTGTGGATGAAGACCTTCAATCCGGCCGCAGCCAGCATCGTGTTCAGGAGCCCGTCCATCGGGCTGTAGATGAATTTCCAGATGAGGAAGATGACGATGGTCGGCACCACCATCGGGATGACGTAGACGACCTTGTAGAAGTATCCGGCCTGGTCCGCCTTGAGCCGGTAGATCAGGAGGGCCGCCAGGATCGGGAAGGAGATCGAGATCAGGATGCTGATGACCGTTATCTTGCAGACGTTGACGATGCTGACGAGGAAATCCTGGTCGGTAAAGAGGTCGATGAAGTTCTGGAAGCCGTTGAACACCTGGACGTTCGCGCCGTTCCAGCTGAAGAACGAGTGGTAGATGGCCGAAACGGCCGGATAGTAGTTGAAGATCCCGAGAAGAAGGAAGGTCGGCACGAGCAGGAGATAGCATTCCCTGCTCCTGAATATCCTTCGCCAGACGCTGTCTTTCTTTATCAACGGCGGGAATTCCGCCAGTGAACTCGACATGCCGATTCCTCCTTCGTTCATGTTGCGAAGGCATTATCAGCCATGTCCGGCCGGGGCGCTACTGACAAATGTCACAAAATTTTATTCTTCACCGCCCAGATGATCAGCTGCGACCGGTTGTGCATTCCCGTGATCTCGTAGATCTTGCTCACGTAATTCCTCACGGTGCGCTCGGAGATGAAGAGCTCCCGGGCTATCATCTCGTTGGAGTAATTCCTGGCCATCAGCGTGAACACCTCGTATTCCCTCGGGGAGATGTCGCTCAAGGGGGATGGCCGCCTGACCGCCATCTCGCGGTTCGAGCTTCCCGCTCCCTGGCCGGCCGTCATGGGGCAGGGCTTCGGGGATTCCTCGATCCGACGCGGGAAAAGGAGGCCGCCGTTCATCGCGGCCTTGAGGCTCTTCACCACCTCGTCTATCGAATCCTGCTTCAGGAGGTAGCCGTTGGCCCCGCTTTCGATCGCCTCTTCGATGAGCCCCCTCTCCTCGAAGGTCGTGAGGAGGACGATGCAGAGCGTCCGGTTTTCCCCACGCAGGATGCGGGTCGCCTCGAGGCCGTTCAGTTTCGGCATCCTGATGTCCATGAGGAGGACGTCGGGATTGAACTCCCGCACCGCCTCGACCGTCTCGAGCCCGTCGTTCGCCCGGGCGAGGATCCTGATTTCGGGATACTTGATCTCGATCAGGGTGCACATCCCCTCGAGGAAGATGGGATGGTCGTCCGCGATCACGAGGGAGAGCTCACTCATCGCGCGGCCCTCCCGCAGCGGCCGACGCTTCCGGGGGGCCGATCGGTATGTCGATGCCGATGTCGAAGCCCTTGCCGGGCATCGTTTCGTAGGCCAGGGTTCCGCCCATGAGCGAAACCCGTTCGGCTATCCCCCGTAGGCCGTTGCCCGGGACCACCTTCTTGCAGCCGTTGCCGTTGTCGGAAATCCTCAGGAGGAGGGAGCCGTCCTTCCTCTTCATGGAAAGGTCGATGATGGACGCGCAGCCATGGCAGTACGCGTTGGTGAAGGATTCCTGGATGATGCGGAAGATCTCGTCCCCGACAGCCGGCTCGAGGGTCTCCACCGTCTCCTCCTCGATCCTGAAGGCGATCTCGACCCCCGTGCACTCGGAAAAGATCGAATGCAGCTGGAGGAGCCTGTCGTAGGTCCTGATCTCGGACGATCCCGATTCGTGCTTCCTCAGGTTGGCGACCTCCTCCCTGACTTCCCTGAGGGTCGACTTGCTCATCTCCTCGAGGCTTTCGATCCTCGACCGGTGGCTTCCCTCGATGGCCGTTTCCTTGAGGACCTGGAGCTGCACGATGAGGGCCGTCAGCATGCAGCCGACCGAATCGTGGATTTCCCGCGAAAGGGATTCGCTCACCGCCCGCCTCTCCTCGGTCCTGATGTCCTCGACCCGGCGGTCGAGGTGCATCAGCACGTCGGAGAGCTCCGAGGCCGCCCATCGAGCCTGGGAGAAGAAGGAATCGCTGATGAGGAATTCCCTGTTGAGCCTCGAGATGAGGATGTTCATGCCGATGCCCAGGGTGGAGGAAAAGAGGATGAGGGCGACGGCGCGATAGTCCCGGTCGAAGAGCATCACGATCGAGTAGGCGGTCGAGGAGAGGAGCATGAGGAAGGTCGAGGCTCCCGTCCGATAGATGATCGCCAGCTGGCACAGGACGATGAAGTAGACGCAGAGCCCCTGGAGGGAATACTGGTAGGTAAGCTGGAACGCGACCGTCTGGACCACGATGAGGATGAAGCCCCAGTTGTAGGCGATGGCCGGGGTCGAATCCTCCCGCTTCTTGCGGGCGAACAGGAACCGGGCCGAAATTCCCATGGCCGCGACGGAAAGCGCGATGGGGATGATGGACCGGCCGTCGCGGAGCCAGAGGACGAGGTTCAGGAGGCTCTGCGCGAGATAGCAGAAAACGGCGAAGGCCTGGAAGGCGGTGTTGATGCGGAGGAGCGAGTGTTTGTTGTCCATTTTCTTCTGTTCGTGCCGATCGTCCGCCTTCCAGTCTATCGGGGCAGGGGTCTGTCGTCGGCGAGCATTAGGTCGAATTCCTCGGCCTTGACCGGCTTGCTGAAATAGAAGCCCTGCATCATGTCGCAGGCGAGAGACTTGAGGGTCTCGAAATGGGCCTTGTCGCTGACCCCTTCCACCAACACCTCTTTCCCGCGGCTCTTGATCATGTCGATCATGCCCTTGAGGAAATCCCGCTCGTCCCGACTTTCGACGATGTTCTCGACGAAGGCCCGGTCGACCTTGATGACCCCGGCGGGGAGGCGCTTCAGGTAGGCGAGGGATGAGTAGCCCGAGCCGAAATCGTCGACCATGACGTCGAGGCCGAAGAGCTTCAGGTGATCCATCTTGCGGATCGTCTCCTCGATGTTCTTCATGCTCAGGGTTTCGGTGATTTCGAGCTTGAGGGATCCCGGCTTGATGGTGCCGACCTTCTCGGTGATCGCGCTGATGAGCTCGATGAACTCCTCGTCCTCGAATTCCTTCGCGGAGAGGTTGAGCGAGATGTAGAAGGTCTCAGGGCGCTCGCTCCAGGTCTTCAGGAAGCTGCAGACCTGGAAGAGGACCCAGCGGCCGATCAGCTTGATGTCCTCGGATTCCTCGGCTATCGGGATGAAGTTGCCGGGCGGGACGAGCCCCAGTTCGGGATGGTTCCACCGGATGAGGGCCTCGGCGCCGATGATCCGCCGGTCGGGCCCCACGATGGGCTGGAAGTAGAGCTCGAACTGCTCCTCCAGGAGGGCCTTGCGGATCTCGGTCTTGATCTTCGCCTTCTCGATCGACCGAAGGTGGAGGTCGCGGTTGAAGATGACGAAGCGCTCGTTCCTCTCCTTCGCGTCCTTCATCGCCGAGATGGCGTTCTTCACGATGGTCTCCCGGTCGTCGCCGTCGTCGGGGGCGAGAGAAACGCCGATGTTCGTTTCGACCCTGATCTCATGGCCCTTCATGTGGTAGGGCACGGCCACATGGTCGTGGATCTTGTCCAAGACGATGGGAAGGTCCGTGCTTCGCTTGATGGTCGTCAGGATGGCGGCAAAGGTGGTTCCCTCGAACCGGAAGGTCAGGTCGCTCGCCCTGAGCACCTCGCGAACCCTGATCCCGGTCGTTTCGAGGATGATATCCCCGACCTCGACGCCGTGGTTCGCGTTGATGTCCGAAAAGCCGCTCAGGTTGATGAACAGGAGGGCCCTGATCCGGTCGGACGAGGATCGTTTCGCCTTTTCGAGCTCCATGTCGAAGACGATGTCGAGCGACTTCCGGTTCATGAGGCCCGTCGTCGAATCCTTGAACTCGTAGTCGATGAGCCGGGATTCGAGATTCTTTATCATGCTGATGTCGTGCGAATAGATCATGACGTGCGTGATCTCGCCGTCGACGACATAGGGATAGTAGGAAACGTGGATGTACTTGAAGGCGTCACCGAACTTGAACCGGTCGATGTCGTGGGATTCCTTTCCCTGGAAACACTCGTCGATGATCCGCTTGATGCGTTCGGCGAACTTTTCCTGGCCCCAGATGTCGGCGACGGTTTTTCCGACGATTTCCTCGCTCGGGAGATTCATCTCCCGGCAGTAGGATTCGTTCACGAACTCGTATACATAGTCTCGATTGATGAGGGTTATGAAATCCCTCGATGCGTTCACGATATATTTATAACGATCGATCATGGTTGCTCCGGTACAAGTATCGGGCCGCTTTCGAGTATTGTAAAGCGAATCTCTTTCATTCACGCTGAGTCCCGCTCGAATTCCGGGCCGTCCGGCCCGGGGGCTTTCCGAACCTCGCGCCTATCGGTACAATCCTGCCATCATGTCCAAGCAATTCGCGCTGAAAATCATCTGCCCGGACAAGCCGGGCCTCATCGCCGCCGTCACCGGCACCATCGCCGGTTCGGGCGGAAACGTCCTCCACCTAAGCCAGTATACGGCCGTCGATATCGAGACGTTTTTTCTCAAGAGCCTGTTCGAGACCCGTGACGATTTCAACCTCGAGGCCTTTCGGCTCGGCTTCGCCGAGGTCGCCGAGCGCTTCTGCATGGAGTGGTCCGTGGCCGACAAGGCGAAAAAACGGCGGGCCGCCATCCTCGTCTCCAAGACGAGCCACTGCCTCTACGAGCTCCTCCTCAAGCCTCAGGCAGGCGGGCTCGACTGCGGGATACCGGTCATCATCGCCCAACCTTCCGACTC
>DBTK01000117.1:34995-35171 GCA_002307015.1 Spirochaetaceae bacterium UBA1318 | reverse complement strand
ATGACCTCGCTCAACCCCCTGATGAGGGTCGGCGACCAGGTCGGGGAGGTCTTCCGCCTGCGCCGCTCCATGTCCCGCGAAGGGGCCCGTTCCGCCGTCCTCGAGCTTTTCGGCAGGGTCGGGATAGCCGATCCCGAGCGCCGCTTCGTCCAGTACCCGCACGAGTTCTCGGGCGG
>DBTK01000117.1:33629-34742 GCA_002307015.1 Spirochaetaceae bacterium UBA1318 | reverse complement strand
AGTTCTCGGGCGGCATGCTCCAGCGGATCATGATCCTGATCGCCGCCGCCTCGGAGCCGGAACTCCTCATCGCTGACGAACCGACGACGGCCCTCGACGTGACCGTCCAGGCCCAGATCCTGGAGCTCGTCGACAGGCTGAAGGGCGAGATGGGGATGTCGGTCCTCCTGATCACCCACGACATGGGCGTCGTCGCCGAGCGCTCCTCGCGGATAGCCGTCATGTACGCGGGGCGCATCGTCGAGTCGGGGCCGACGGCCTCGGTCCTCGCCCGGCCCCTCCACCCCTACACCGAGGGCCTCCTCGATGCCGTGCCGAGGCCGGGGACGAGGGGGACGCGATTGAGGACGATAGAGGGTTCTCCCCCGGGACTTTTCACGCAGACGGCCCCCTGTGCCTTCGCGCCGCGATGCCGCTACCGGAAGCCGGAATGCGACGCGGCCCGTCCCCCCCTCCGGGAAATCGAGCCGGGACACGAGGTCGCCTGCCATTTCGCGCCGAATCTCGGCCTCAAGGGGGCATCATGAGCCTCTCCGGTGAACGAACCGAACCTTCCCCCCTCGTCGAGGCGAGAGGCCTCGTGAAGCGGTTCCCGACCGGACCGAAGGACATCCTCGGCCGGCAGACCGAGTACCTCGGCGCGGTAAACGGGGTGAGCCTCGCGATCGGCAAAGGTGAGATCCTGGGCCTCGTCGGGGAATCGGGCTGCGGGAAGTCGACCCTCGGAAGGCTCCTCCTCCGCCTGATCGAGCCCGACTCGGGCCGGATCGTTTTCGACGGCGAGGACGTCACGGGGCTTTCGGGCGAGGCGCTCAAGGGCCTCAGGTCGAGGATGCAGATCGTGTTCCAGAATCCCTTCTCGTCCCTCAACCCCCGGCTCTCGATACGCTCGACCCTCGCCGAGGTTCTCGCCGTGCACGGGCTTCCGCGGGCGGAGCGGGGGGATAGGGTCGTCGCGACCCTCGGCCTCGTCGGGCTCGGGCCCGAGGTCCTCGACCGGTTTCCGCGGGAGCTTTCGGGGGGACAGCTCCAGAGGATTGGCACGGCTCGGGCCCTCCTCGTCTCGCCAGACTTCATCGTCGCCGACGAGCCGGTCTCCGCCCTCGACGTCTC